>NZ_JAHGAH010001489.1:0-690 GCF_030248475.1 Vibrio sp. D173a | reverse complement strand
CCTTGGCTAATTCACCATCACGCTGTAAGCAGTCGCCGATAAAACAGCTCAGCCCTAATACATACTTAAGTTGTTCTTGATATTGGGGAGACCAAGTCGAAATCGCTTCGTCTTGGTGTTCAAGTAGGTTTTCTAAAGCCGATTGAGAGTGCTGAGTAAGTGAAGCAGGCAATTGCATTTTTCGTCCTTGTTTGGCTAAGCGCATACTGTCTCTATTTATATCAAACTTACGCCAATAAAAAACGCCCACATCAGCAATGTGGGCGTTTTATCGAGTTAGAAGAAGATCTAAGTCAGCGAAACCGAGTTAAAGTCGCTTATACCTTGAACTGCTTGATCTTGCCGTCTAACTCTTCTGCGTTATTCTGCATAATTTGCGAGGTTTCATGCAGCTCGCTCACCACAGTGACGGATGCTTCCACCAGCTCTCGAACATTGGTTAGGTTTACGCTCATCTCTTCTGCAACGCTGCTCTGTTGACCAGCCGCTGTCGCAATTTGGAAGTTCATGTCGTTAATTTGATTTACTTGGCTCACGATACCATCGAGCTCCGAGCCTGCGTTGGTGACCAAATCCACGCCCTCGGCAGCTTCAACAACACTCTTCTCCATTAGCTCAACCGCTGAGTTAGCGCTGGTTTGTAGATGAGTGATCATGTCTTGAATCTCAACCGTTGCCTGCTGAGTACGT
>NZ_JAHGAH010001488.1:0-848 GCF_030248475.1 Vibrio sp. D173a | reverse complement strand
CATCGACCACGCACTCTGCGTAATAGTCATGTTCCATGTCGCGAACAGATAATCGGTAGGTCAGCGCTTGGCCTTTGCTGTCTTCACCAGGCAGCAGATCGCCGAGATTTATATCGAATTTCAGACCGCAACGGCGCTCTAGGTACACTTGTCCATTGCGCAGACCTGCCAAAATCCCTTCTCCACTCAAGCCGTGGCTATACACGAAAGTTGAAGGGTCGCCGTAAATGGAAGGTTCGGTCGCTTTTGGGTTGCGCTCGTGAGGTTCTAGGTGTGAATCGCTGCCACCAATCGCGGTAATACGCTGGCCGCAGTTCCACATCTCATTAAGTACCATTAAGGCATCTTCGGTCGCTTTCGGCGACGTTGACCAAGTTGGGTCACAACACACTTCAAAGGTCGAGACTTGGCTCAGCAGTACTTCATCGTAGTGCCAATGCCACGGCTTCATCATCGGGTGATTAATGCCAAGGGAACTGTGTCCACTTTTAGCAAGCTTTAGCCCTGCCTCCATAGTGGCTCGACTCGTATGTTCAACCTCTGTTAGATCCAAAGAATGGCTTGGACCATGAACATTAAAATGCCCCAGATCGGTTGTGACTTCTAATGCGGGCAGAAACAGGCACTGCTTTGAAAGTGGCAGTTTCGGCTGGCATATGTTGTGTTCGGTAATAAAGAAAAAATCTAAGCCTTGCGACTCAACAATCTCTTTCGCGGCACTTAGCGTGTTGTGTCCATCGGAAAGCTGAGTATGGGCATGAAGATCGCCACGATACCAACGCGACTCTGCACTCAGCATCTGGCTGTAATCAAATTCGATCTGATGCGACTGAGTCACCACCGATTGA
>NZ_JAHGAH010001487.1:0-613 GCF_030248475.1 Vibrio sp. D173a | reverse complement strand
AACGCGAGGGCGACCAATACCTTCAATCTTGCTGCCCTTGTCGCCAGTGAGGTCCACATTACCTGTCTTAAAGAAATCATGGAATACCGAGTTCTCAGGGTCGACAACGCACAGCTTAGTTTCATGTTGTTGGTAGCGAATGAAACGACCAATGGTTGCAGAAGTACCGCCAGTGCCCGGGCTCATCACGACCCATGCTGGAACAGGGTGATCTTCCATTTGCATTTGGTTGAAAATCGAGTTGGCGATGTTGTTGTTTCCGCGCCAGTCGGTTGCACGCTCTGCATAGGTGAATTGGTCCATGTAGTGACCATTCAGCTCTTCAGCCAGACGACGAGACTCAGCATAAATCTGGTCAGAGCGATCAACTAGGTGAGCTTGGCCGCCGTAGAACTCAATTTGCTCAATCTTTTTCTTGGGCTACCAGATGATGATTCAATGATCGTGGTCTCTGGACCAACCCAGCCATTACAAATCGCGTATAGGAAAAGTGAACGCGCTAAGCGGTGTTTTAGAGAGCCCGTAGGGTGTGTACTTTCATCTTTTAGGTAGATATCGATGCCTTCAACACTCGGCAAATCAAGCTTGATAAGGTGAGTATCGGCAGACCGTT
>NZ_JAHGAH010001486.1:0-671 GCF_030248475.1 Vibrio sp. D173a | reverse complement strand
AGCAATCTCAACCCTCAGTTAAATTGAAGCCGCTTGCACTAGCCATGTTCATAGATCGCCGAATCTGGCTATCTGCATTGCTAGTGAGTGCTTACAACGTAGCGCTGTTTTCTTACTATCAGTTGGGGGCTTTTACCTTTACTCAGATCGGACTGAGCAACGAACAGTACGGTTACAGTGGCGTGGTGCTTGGCCTTGGAACCTTAATCGGGAGCTATCTCAATAAAGCATTGTTGGCTCGCGGAAGAACTTCTAGTCAACTCTTAAGTTTGGCTGCTCTATTGCTGCTGGTGGGCGGTATCGGGGTTTGGTTTACACAGCAACAGGCCATTTTTCTGGTCCCGATGATGTTAGTGGTGATGTCGTTTGGAATCGCGATTCCTAACGTGTTGAGCAAAGCCTTAGTCGACTATCGTGCACAAATTGGTAGCGCGGGTGCGCTGTTTGGGCTGCTCTACTACTTGTTGATTGGTGCGGGGTTGAGTTTTGTTGGTATCGGACAGGATCTTGGTATGGGCTTGACGGTTTGCGGGTTAATCGCCGTGTTAGCCACCTATCTGCATCAAGTTATGACAACGAGTTTGAACTCTTAACTCTTAAATCTTAACTCTATGACTTTAAAAGAATTGTAAGGCAGAGGTGGGACAAAATAGGCAAAGTGGTTGGCGAAT
>NZ_JAHGAH010001485.1:0-688 GCF_030248475.1 Vibrio sp. D173a | reverse complement strand
TGCGGGTGCCTTTGGCATGTATCACTACAGTGCCGAAGCCTCAGCTTATATCCCAATCGTGAGTGAAGCCTTTCACAACATCGAATGGGGAAACCAACTAGACTGCTCCTACAGAAAATGTTGGTTTTCTTATTTGAACGATTCTTGTTCTTTTAAAGCGATCTCCATACTTATCATGTTAAAAAATTGATAGCAAGTAGTTGGCTTTCTAGCTCAAGGTTATTTGAATAGTTAATTAATCTAAATAAGCGAACCAAAATTAACCAGTTCGATTCTTTTGTTGTTGTTTTATCGTATTTTTTAGACTTATCAACTGACTTGATAATGATTATTAATCATAATTGTTACGTGTGTTTTTTTTGTCTTAATTCATAAAAAATGGGTAAATAGATAAATGACGAGTGACTGGAATCGGAGATACAAAAAAGGCCAACACAGAGTGTTGGCCAAAAGTTTGGAAGGAATTGTTATTAAAATTCTATGCGGAAAGCATCAAAGAGTTAGCTTTCGCTTCAAGGTTTGAATTGCCCATTAGGTAATCGTCGATCGCGATAGCACATTCACGACCTTCGTTGCTACAACGTACAACCAGAGACTGACCAGTACGCATATCACCCGCTGCGAACACACCTTTTTGGTTAGTCGCGAAGCCATCTGTTGCTACGTTACCGCGCTCATCTAGTTTGAT
>NZ_JAHGAH010001484.1:0-913 GCF_030248475.1 Vibrio sp. D173a | reverse complement strand
TCATCATCAAAACAGGAAAGGGAATACCACGATGAAAGCAAGCCATACTCCATTCAATGCACTGCAGTCGATTAAAACGTCTCTCTTTGTCTCGACACTCGCTTTTGGTTTAGCGGTAAGTGCGCCGGTATTGGCAAATCCAACGCCACAAGCGCTCTCTATGTACAACCAAGCGGCTCAAGGTGATGAAGATATGGTTGAAGCGGCGCATGATGCCCTTCAATCGATTCTCGACAAGGAAGGTGCAACACCGCTGACTTTGGTCTACTTGGGCAGTACTGGAACCCTTCAAGGGCGCGATGCTTTTCTGCCTTGGAATAAGATGAAGTATGTCGAAAAAGGGCTCGCGACCATCGATAAGTCTTTAACGCTATTAAATAGCATCGAACGGCCTGTGGCAGAGCAGGCGAGAGTTCAAGGCCTGCCAGAAGCCTACCTCACCCGCGCCATGGCGGCGACCACTTATACCTCTCTCCCAGACATGTTTAACCATTTTGAGCGTGGCTATGACCTCTATTTAGACCTGCTATCTGAAGAGGAATTTTCACACCAAAAGTTTGCTGCTACCGCTTGGATCTACCGCTATGCGATTACCGCTTCGATTCGAGCTGAAGACTTCGCACAAGCACAGTCTTGGTTGGCTGTAATGGAAGAGAAAGATAGCAGCAACATTGAAACCATGACGGCGAAGGCACTCGTCAGTCAGGCTCAATAATATCTGTTCGAACAAGGGAGATAACAAGATGATAGTGTTCGAAGCCATTAAAAAGCGATACAGAACAGGTGAGCAGGTAGTGCATGCCCTCAATGGAGTCTCTGGAGCGATTGAGCAAGGCGAGATGGTGGCGTTATGTGGCCCGTCAGGCTCCGGCAAAAGTACCTTGCTCAATATCCTAGGAATGTTAGACCGAGA
>NZ_JAHGAH010001483.1:0-573 GCF_030248475.1 Vibrio sp. D173a | reverse complement strand
TCTTCAACGCCCTGAGCCATCAAAGATTCAATACCTGTTTTCAAGCTTGGATTACCATAAGTCATGCCCAGTGGGACAGGCATTTGGAGTTTCTCTTGTAGCTTGGCGACCTGACGCTGAGAATAGACCAACAACGGTGAACCTTGATCCATCCACACCGACTGATAGAGCTTAGCCACTTTGGGTGAACGAATCGGCAATATGACACCGTGAAGGATTGGGCACCAAAGCCAACGAGTCAGGCTCACGACTCGCTTATCATGCAGAAACTCGCTTAAAAAACGGCGCACAGCTGCAGGTGTTGCTGCATCTGGTGTCCCTAGGTTCACCAATAACACACCCTGCTTTTTTTTATTTTCCATAGATACCTGAGACCATTAATGAAATTTGGAAAGCTTTATACTCAGCCAGTTACTCTTGGGATCACCCTGCTAACTCTTTTCAGATCAATCACGACTGCTACGTGCTGACGGCATCAATATAGCGTTCAAAAACGCCAATCACGCAAAAAATTGATATAAAAAAAGCGACCTGACCGGTCGCTTCCAATATATCAAATTATAAAACTGGCTG
>NZ_JAHGAH010001482.1:0-634 GCF_030248475.1 Vibrio sp. D173a | reverse complement strand
TCTCTCCAATACTAGAAATTCGAGCTTCTGTTTGGCTTCAGATTGCAGCCGGTCTATCTGCACCCGACGATGGATACGGTTTAGGTTGAGCTGCAGGGCAAGATAGATGATGGCAAACACCAAGCTCAGAACCACTAAATAGGAGATCAGATCCCACCACACTAAATGAGTAGGAGAGAGTACTCTGACCGTTAATCTCGGTTGTTCGATAAAGCGTGATGAGACAAAAAACTGCTCATGAACCAGAGGATGAAGAGATTGAATGGTGCTGGTGGATGAGTCTAGGTCGCCGTTGAAGTTCAGGCTCTCAATGTTGGTATCAAGAAACTGTCTTCCCTCTTGGATCTCACGTTTACGCGCATTGTCCAATGGCTGCAAGCTTTTAAATAGCCAGTCGGGGTTACTCGACATAAACACCACGTGATCTTTATCGTCAGCAACGAAGTAACTCTGTTTACCTTTCCAGCTTGCTTCAATCAGTGAGAGGTCCATCTTTACGACGATCACACCAATGATTTCGGCCGCATAGGAGACAGGGTAAGAGTAGTAATAACCGCGCTTTCCAGAAGTCGACCCTAGGGCGAAATACTGATTCTCTTTGCCACTAAAAGCGTGCTGAAAATAGGGACGAAAA
>NZ_JAHGAH010001481.1:0-656 GCF_030248475.1 Vibrio sp. D173a | reverse complement strand
CTTGCCATGTGTCTAACAGGCTTAATGTTTTAGTCAGTTGGCCGTCGCTATTGGTCATTCCCGTATAAAAAGGTTGGGAGTCAGTACCGTCGCTGCTCATACTGTACAGCTTGATGATGTGAGAGCCGCGTATCGCTGCTGCTTCACCGTCGCGTTGCGAAACGTCGCTGACAACATTGATGGTCAAATCGCGAGAAGTCGATCCGCTCCACTCAAAAGAGCTCGGTACGGAGATATCGGTAAAACTTTGTGTAGCTGCTGGCGTTGATGTGCTACCACCGCCTCCGCCGCCTCCGCCTCCGCATCCGTACAAGGTGAGCGCGACTGATGTTGTTAGTATTGTTGGAAGTAGCTTTCTCATGGTTGATTCCCTTTTGTCCCTAAAAACCTAAATAGAGCAAACAGAGTGCCAAAAATTAACTGATTGAAAGTTAGTGCTTTTTTTGGTTTTTGTTATTCTGGAGATAGGGGATCAAGTGAATATCTCAATGTGAGAATCAAAATGAAGATTCAGCAAGGCGAATCAAAAAGCCCTCATTACGGTCGGGTAATGAGGGCTTTGTTCAGAAATTGAGCTGCACTTTAAATTTGTGCGTTACTGTTTCATCTATGACACTTTGCCGATGAGTTTCATAAGTTTGTCCCCTTTATCAATA
>NZ_JAHGAH010001480.1:0-919 GCF_030248475.1 Vibrio sp. D173a | reverse complement strand
CATGGGGGAAATGCCAATATGGCTGTTAAAGCTATAAATGTATTAGCTTATTTTTTCGAAGCTTCTTTCGCTGCGTCTTTCCAGTATTGAATACGAACGCGATGAAGCTGTGCTCTTCTCATTTTTTTCATAAGGGTTATATCCTTTCCGTTTGACTGCTCTTCATGAGCTATTTTTATTTGCCAACTATTCGAATCTAACTGTGTTTTATGGCCAAATCAACGATACACATCACAAAATATAAAGAGTAGCGCGTGGTCGTTGCATCATAATATGACACAGTTATCAACTATAGCTCAGTTCATTCCATTGAGCTAAGTTTCATATCTAACACTAAATTGGCTTGGTGACAAATATATTTCAAACTCAAGACGATTTAATGAAACCAAAATTGACCTTGGTCCCTTTTTAGCTGCCAAATCCACAAACCAAGTCGCATAACTTTGCTAGGTTGTTGCTCCATAAGACATTTATCGGCTTAATTGGAAAGTCTGTACCTATTCAAAACACCGTCAACTTTCCAATCGACAAGGACTTCTCAATGCAAAAGCCTTTATTATTAGCGATCACTGCCGGGTTTATCTTGTTTGTGTTCATTGGTCGATACGTCGGGTGGTTTCAATCAGGCAATGCAGAGTCTTTCCCAAAGTTTCCAGATACGTCAAGTTACACTGTCACGAGTGAGTTTGATGGAGAATGGGTTGGAAGGCGTATTAACACCACCAACAACAACCTATGCGAACGTACCACCATCACGGGTCGCATCGAAAATGGCAAAGCCGTTCTTCGCCTGACCTACAACGGGACATCACTTAAAGGCTGGGTAGCTGCCGATACACACGCCTTAACCCTATATGCGAGCCATAAGCAGTGGGACTATCGCTTTTCTGGGACAGTCAGCGCTGATAAGGTAACTGGA
>NZ_JAHGAH010000148.1:0-1286 GCF_030248475.1 Vibrio sp. D173a | reverse complement strand
GTGTGTGGTACATCACTCTTTCGAGCGGAAATCAAAGAGTGCGATCATAAAGTGGTGACCGATAAGGGAGCGAAAAAGATTGCTAAGCAACGAGAACGATTGATTGCCAAGGAATGGTATTTGCTTGAAAATCCTTGTAGTAACCTTTGAGATAAGCGACTTTACCTACTACCAACAAAGCAAATTGAGTCAACATGCCTATCATCAATAAGATCTCAATACGCTTGGGACTTGCACTACCACTGAAGTTAAGAGCCAACCCATAACGTTCATTTTTAGTATCTCGAAAGCCCTCTTCAATTGACATCCGTTGGGTATATAGGGCTACGACACGCTCTGCAAACCAGGTTTCTCCCGGTAGATTAGAGACGAGCAACCATGGCTCTCTTTCACCTTTGGCATGGGATAAGCTCACCGTATTTCTCTGGAGAGAACCACTCCAGTTTTTAGCTTTACGCCCCTTGGACTTCTTTCTGTAGAGACATACTTGACAAGGGTATTGATGCTGCTTAGTTAACTCTGCTGTTCCCAAATGCTGGGGCTTATATTGCGCTTGAACAAAAACTTCATCTGCACTGCACCAGCGGTCATTTACCCTAAGCTTGCTGTTGCCTCGTACGCGACCTAGCCAATACCAGCCTTGTTGTTCAATAGGTTTGAACCAAGGCACTTTAAACCCAGCATCAGTGGTGACGATGGGAATAACCCCTTTGGGAACCATAGTGGCTAAACGTCGAATGAAAGCTTTGTGAACAGCTAACGAGCCAAGTTTGCACTCTGGGTGAACTTCTTCATACAGTGTGAAGGCTCGGCCTCCAATGGGAATCGTTGCTCGTAGGATTTGCTTGTCCACGTGATTCACCGGTGACCAATCAACGATAATGATAGGGTGCTTTACATTTTTGAGTAGGAAGTCGGTTATGTATGCATAAACACCGGTACGCTCACGATGTAGATGTGGGTTGCCTAGCAGGCGACAGACCCTCTTAATACAGTGCTTTACCTTAGTTTTGGTATTTTTCATCCCTCGACCAAGCCCGGTCAAGGTTAATGTGTCTTTCTCGTTAAGTGCATTGATACAGTCAAGAACGGCTGTGATACGTCTTTTATCTTTGATAGCGGAGAACGATGACATTAAGAAAAAAGTATTCAGGATGGTGGATAGGTTCATGAGACTCGTCGGGTCATATCTTTTCAATTGATGCTATAATCGCCGATCAAAATGAATCTGCCTACTTTTCACGCTATCTACATGATTCTTCTATGCTAGTTGTGGGGAGCCCTCA
>NZ_JAHGAH010001479.1:0-736 GCF_030248475.1 Vibrio sp. D173a | reverse complement strand
AATATCACCGAACAGATTATTGGGCTAAGTAACGCGATGCTGGGGCATATTCGTGGTGGACTTGGGTTAGCGAATGTTAGTGGTTCAATGTTGTTTGGTGGCGTTTCAGGTACTGCGGTTGCAGATACAGCATCGATTGGTTCGGTCATGATCCCTGGTATGGCAAAAAGTTGGTTACGACAAACCATTTGCAGCCGCGGTGACTGCTGCCTCTTCAACCATCGGGGCAATTATTCCTCCTAGCGTACCCATGATCATTGTCGGCACATTGACCAGTATCTCGGTTGGAAAACTGTTTCTAGCTGGTGCTGTACCGGGCTTGTTACTGGGTGTAGGGATGATGGCAACGACTTATTTCCTATCGGTAAAACGAGGCTACCCGAAAGAAAAGCGCGCGACGTTATCTGAAATTATCCTTCACTTACGTACAAGTTGTTGGGCGATTTCCCTGACATTTTTGATACTGATTGGCATTGTAGGTGGTTTCTTTACGCCGACCGAAGCCTCTGTAGTCGCGGCGCTTTATGCAATGATTATCGGTATGTTCGTTTATAAGGGACTTTCGTTTAGAGATCTTCCGAAAATACTACTTTCGACTGCAGTAACCACTGCATCGTTAATGTTACTTGTTGGTTTAGCAAATGTTTTTGGGTGGATACTAACATCAGAAAAAATCCCACAGATGATAGCGTCTGCGATACTAACGATCAGTGAAAATCCAATCATTGTATTGCTA
>NZ_JAHGAH010001478.1:0-917 GCF_030248475.1 Vibrio sp. D173a | reverse complement strand
TCGACCGATACGACCAAAACCGTATAGAACCACATCGCGAGGTTTGGTCATCGCTTCACCTTCTAGTGACTCCATTAGAGCCGTTTGAAGGAAGTCATCCATTGCAGCTACATCTTCATGGTTTTCCCAGTATTGATGCGCTAGGCGACCAACATCGACGCGACATGGGGACAGGCGCATTGATAGAAGGTGCTGGATGATCGGTTGAGTTTGTGAAGGAGTAAGCGGGGAGCCAGTGTAGTGTTTAGAAAGTCGGTGAGTTTTGATGATATCGATGGTAGTCGCGTTAACAAGAGTCTTACCGAATAGGATGACTTCAACGCCTTTTTGACGGTATAGCTGACCAAGAGTTGGGGCGATAGATTCAGCAATAGTTTGACTAGTTTGCCAGTCTAGGAGGTGCTTTTCAGGGCTCATCTTTACTTGGGACCTTTCACGTTAAGTTTTGCAGGCTTGGCGAGTGTAGGGTGCTGACCTGCATTGGGGGATAAACCGTTGTGCTGTGATCTTAAATTGTCACTTTAATGGCACGAATAGGTTTGTATTTAAGTTGTAATTTTTATGTGGCGGGATTGTAAGGTATGGCTTGTTATTCTGCTAGTAAAATTAAACCCAGCGATTCTGGCTGAAATTCGGTGTTTTACTGGTTGTATTGTCGCGTTTTGTGATATGCAACACTATTGAGTTTGTCGATTTGTAGCACTTATTTTTCGTCAAAAAATACTAATATCAAAAATAGGATGCAAACGGTTGCTATTTTTGGTCAGAAAGTGTGATCAATTCTCTTAAATAAACGAAATGAGTAAACAGGGTGGTTGAAAGTTATCCACCTAAGTCTAAATAGACCTACAAACCTTGCGTATTAGGTTGATTGGTGACGTTGAAAGAGAAAATATTTTGCTTTTTTTACAATATTA
>NZ_JAHGAH010001477.1:0-666 GCF_030248475.1 Vibrio sp. D173a | reverse complement strand
ATCCGCTCTAAAATCCTGCTCTCTGTTGCCTTCTGTGTCGCAGCCGCGTTCTTATCTGCGTTCCTTGATGCACTAACGGTTATTGCTGTTGTTATCAGCGTGGCGGTAGGTTTCTACTCTATCTATCACAAAGTCGCGTCAGGTAAGGGCTCGAACTCAGCCCACGACCACACGCACGATGAAGAGATCTCTGAACTGACACGTGAAGACCTTGAAGACTCCCGTGCTTTCCTACGTTCACTATTGATGCACGCTGGTGTGGGTACGGCTCTGGGTGGTGTAATGACCATGGTAGGCGAACCACAAAACTTGGTTATCGCTAAACAAGCGGGCTGGGAGTTTGGTGAATTCATCATCCGTATGCTGCCAGTAACCTTGCCAGTATTCATCTGCGGTATCATCACTTGTGCGCTAGTTGAGAAGCTAAAAGTCTTCGGTTACGGTGCTAAGCTACCTGCAAACGTTCGCCAAATTCTGGTTGAGTTTGATAACACGCAGAAAGCAAGCCGCACAAAACAAGACATCGCTAAGCTTTGGGTACAAGGCGCAATTGCGGTTTGGCTAATCGTTGGTCTTGCTCTGCACGTAGCAGAGGTAGGTCTGATTGGTCTATCGGTTATCATCCTTGCTACCGCATTTACCGGTGTTATCGAAGAGCACCCAATG
>NZ_JAHGAH010001476.1:0-729 GCF_030248475.1 Vibrio sp. D173a | reverse complement strand
GCAAAACCATCAAGGAACCAAGCGTCGACTAACCCATGCTCTGGGGTCGGGACAAGTGGCATGCAGTCTTTAATATCACCAAACCATAAATCGAGGGTAATTTTGCCATCACCGAGTACAATTCGGTGACATTCCGGCACTGCAATCGGATAGTGCTCTTGAAGCTGAGCTGCATATTCAGCAAGTTCTGGCCAAGCTTGATGCGCTTTGATGAGATCGTCTTTATTTAACGGGTATTTCTCAAAACTGATGAAATGTAACTCTTTGGTAATGGCTTGTGGGTTATCTTTTAGGAATGCGTCAAACCACTGCCAAACCGCAAGGAAGTTTAGGCCAGTACCAAAGCCAGTTTCTGCAATTACAAAGCGGCGTTGGTCGTGTTCTAGCCAGCGCTCTGGAAGGTGGTTTTGTTTTAAGAACACGTAACGAGTCTCTTCTAAACCGTTCACGTTTGAGAAGTAAACGTCGTTGAATTGGTCGGAAACTGGCGTGCCAGACTCGTTCCAATCCAGTTCAGCGTTAGTAATTGAAGTCATAAAATCTATCATTTTGTGATTTGAAGCGATATGTTGATAGGGATTGTACGAATTTCTAGGAAAGCTGACCACTTTTGTTGGCCTTCTTGGTTATCATCTAGCTGAATTTTGAATTATAGGAATGTCACATGAAACGAGTCGTAATCACCGGTATGGGTATTGTTTCAAGTATCGGTAACAACGTCGAAGAAGT
>NZ_JAHGAH010001475.1:0-723 GCF_030248475.1 Vibrio sp. D173a | reverse complement strand
CGTTTTCACCGATTTATAAATAAAAATCTTCAGGGAAGTTATGACTCAACAAGACATTAAATTCATTGCCTTTGACCTAGACGGTACTTTGCTTGATAGTATGGTGCATGGAAGATCTCATTAGGGAAAGGACCAAAGCCCGCTTTGTATGGTGCAACTTTACCTGTCAGACCCATTGTCATGTTCGTACGACCATGGAAACCACCTTTGAATGCGATAACGCCACTACGACCAGTATGAGCACGTGCTACTTTCACTGCGTTCTCTACTGCCTCTGCGCCCGTGGTTAAGAAAATCGCTTTCTTTTCGCTATCGCCCGGTGCAAGTTCAGTCAGTTTTTCCGCCAGTTCAACAAACGAACCGTACGGTGTCACCATCGCACAGGTATGAGAGAAGTTGTCCAGGTATTGGTTACCGCAATGCCTGCAGCAAAATCGATGTATTTGTTGCCATCTACGTCCCATACATGGGCGTTCTCTGCTTTCTCAACGTAAAGTGGATAAAGTGCGCCCATACCTTGAGCGATTACTTGGCTTCTTCTTTGGTGTAGTTGTTGGTTAGTCATTGTTTTGTCCTTAAATTAGTTGCCGCCAAAGCAGAGATATTTGATGTCCATGTATTCATCGATACCTTGTTTTGCCCCTTCACGTCCGATACCAGACTGTTTTACCCCACCGAACGGAGCCACTTCGGTAGAAATCATACCTTCATTAATGCCGACAA
>NZ_JAHGAH010001474.1:0-631 GCF_030248475.1 Vibrio sp. D173a | reverse complement strand
ACCCGTAGCCATGATTAGCTTGTCGTATTGGATTTCACGACCAGAGCTCGAGTAAACAATCTTCTTCTCACGGTTTACTGTGATAGCGCGTTCGCCGATCAACATGTTGATGCCATGTTTCTCGTAGAAGCCCTCTTTAACTAAAGAAAGTTCATCTGCTGTGTGGTGTGAAAAGTAAGAAGAAAGGTGTACACGGTCATACGCTACACGTGGCTCTTCACAGAACACTGTAATGTCCATGTTTGCTACGTCTGTCTTCTCTACTAAATCTTCGATATAGCGATGGCCGACCATCCCGTTACCGATTACGACTAGCTTCATCTTGCTCATAAGAATTCCTGAAAGGTTATGATTTTCTTAACTGAGCGAATAATGAATTATGAAAGAAAATGAAAATATGATGTAAATCAATTACGAAAATGAACTACCCTAAAGGGGTAGAACAAAAGAGGTATAACGGATTAAAAATCGGCCAAAGCAAACGTATAACCTGACTTTATATATGGGTAATAGCGGAGTGCATGAACAACTTGAAGCATATTGAGGTGTAGTAAAGTTTCACTAAGAGTAACTCAAAAAGAAATTAAATGACAATCATTTTCATTTAGTAGTAAAACACTGACACAATATT
>NZ_JAHGAH010001473.1:0-1054 GCF_030248475.1 Vibrio sp. D173a | reverse complement strand
AAAGGTGTGAGCGAGAAACAAGATGCAATGTCTGCGGGTCTCAATACTCGTAGTTTGTGGAATCAGCGCGCGCGCTACTTTGAACGAGCAGAATACCCTGCCCACGTGAGTGTAGGAGGAGAGCTAGGTGACGAACTTTGGTCAACTCCGCTTTTCCAAGCTTTAAAAGCTGCTATAGAGCGTTATGGTGATGGCACAGATAGCGTTTTTCGTGAGTTCGACGCCATTGTTGTTGAAGGGCTTTATGGTGTCGGTCGTGGCGTAAAAATGCACGATCTCGCTGAGTCGACGGTATTTGCTGCTAACGCACTGTTTCCAGACAAAGAGTATGCTCAATTTCTTACTGATAGCTTCAATCAACATAACTTATTGAAGCCTCCTTTTGTGGTTCGCCACGATAATCGCTATATCGGTGAAGGCGATGATGTAACTGTTCATTTGGCACAAAATGGTCGCCAAGCGACAGTGAAAGGTCAATGGCGACTGAATAGTGAGTCGGTTTTCGACATTGATCAAACGTTGTCTGATTCATCAAGTATGAGCGTTTCATTGCCTTCTAACTTGGCTTGTGGTGTGCAATTCGATTCTGAACTCTCACTAGACTATCAATTTGGTCAAGATCTCCAAACACACCAATGGCTAAATAGTTCGAAACTGGTAAATGGCCTACCTAAGTTAGGCACCTTGCCAACCACTACAAACTCGACACTTCCCGATACCGTGATTGATGATCTCGGACGTACAACTTATGGCGACAAAATCTTCATTCAAAACTTGTCTGACAAAGAATTAACGATTGATGACACCTTTGCAGTCTATTTGAATATCGAGCATGCCTCGCTTGAAGATCTGCATGTCAAATTGGTTTCTCCTCAAGGCAAGTCGGTGGTGCTACTTAACCACCAATCAAGCAGCAGTAATGGTTTTAAAGGTTATTTCACAGCTCAGTATGACGACGAGTTAAAAGAACTTGTTGGTGAACCGAGCTGGGGAACTTGGCGCCTTGAAGTTTCTGATCGTGTTTCAGGAAATTCTGGGGTCTTGAAAGAGTGGG
>NZ_JAHGAH010001472.1:0-985 GCF_030248475.1 Vibrio sp. D173a | reverse complement strand
TCTCCAGTTCTACTAGATAGCTTCCTAGACGACGCAGTTGAAGTCGATATCGATGCTATCTGTGACGGTGAGCGTGTGGTTATCGGCGGTATCATGGAGCACATCGAACAAGCGGGTGTTCAGCCATGATACGATTCAGTTCCATTTTAACGAGCAATTTCAGAGACGGGGATTCGCCCTCTGTCATTTGGGATAGAAGGAAATCAAAATCCTCAGCGTGATAGGCTGGGATGAGTCGCTCTGCTACAGATAGAATTTCAGATTGCTGCATACTTTTATTGTTAGAATGGATAGTGCACTTGTGTTATCGACTAGTTTAAATCGATCTTTAAGTATAACTGGTACGACTGCAACGATTATTTTAATCCGTACGGTCAACGACATCACAATTTGACAACATCATCGTGTAACAAAGTAAATTATTGAGGTTTTATGGCTAAGGCAAAATGAGCTTATGTATGTAATGACTGTGGCGCAGACTTCCCGCGCTGGCAGGGCCAATGTAATGCATGCGGAGCTTGGAACACAATCACAGAGGTTAGGCTCGCTGCATCACCTCAGGTTGCACGTAATGAAAGACTCACCGGCTACGCAGGTAGCGCAACCGAGTCGAGTGTTCAAACACTTTCAGAGATCGACCTACAAGAAGTACCAAGATTCAGTAGCGGCTTTAAAGAGCTATCCCGGTGCGGCGATTCTTATTGGTGGTAACCCAGGTGCGGGTAAGTCGACACTGCTATTACAGACAATGTGTCTGCTCTCTTCGCAGCTTCCCACTTTATATGTGACGGGTGAGGAATCGTTGCAACAAGTAGCGATGCGCGCTTCTCGCTTAGGGTTGCCTAAAGAACACCTGAAAATGTTGTCGGAAACTAATGTCGATAAGATCTGTCAGGTGGCAGAGAAAGAGCAACCGAAGATCATGGTCATCGACTCGATTCAGGTTATGCACGTCGCCGATGTTCAGTCATCGCCGGGCAGTGTA
>NZ_JAHGAH010001471.1:0-647 GCF_030248475.1 Vibrio sp. D173a | reverse complement strand
AAGTGATGGTTGATGGCGATAAAACTCACCTTATTCGTCAGCGTGAAGAGCTAACGAGCTTGTGGGAACTTGAAAACATTCTTCCGGAGTAAGTTTAAGCGTTATGCACTTCCACTTTTCAAAAATGCATGATTTGGGCAATGATTTCATTGTCGTGGACTGCATTACTCAAAACATCTTCTTCTCTCCAGACCTGATCCGCCGTTTTGCGGATCGTCCTACCGGTGTTGGTTTTGATCAACTGCTGGTGGTTGAGGCTCCGTACGACCCAGAGACGGACTTCCACTATCGTATTTTTAATGCCGATGGCAGTGAAGTCGAACAGTGTGGTAACGGTGCTCGTTGTTTTGCTCGCTTTTAATGTGAGTACCAAGAAAGGAAAGATGGTTCTCAAGATTGAAGAGAACGATCAGATCACGGTTAACATGGGCGTGCCTGAGTTCGAACCAAGTAAGATCCCTTTCAAAGCCAAACAGCCAGAGAAAACTTATATCCTGCGTACTGATGAGCACACACTTTTCTGTGGCGCGGTCAGCATGGGCAACCCTCACGTGGTGACCGTCGTTGATGACGTAGATACCGCGGATGTCGATACCATTGGTCCACTGTTGGAGTCTCATGAGCGCTTCCCTGAGCGTGTAAACGCG
>NZ_JAHGAH010001470.1:0-674 GCF_030248475.1 Vibrio sp. D173a | reverse complement strand
CCAACCAAACCGACAACGGGCGCGCAAACAGAATCATACCGAAAGCCAATGCCAATGCAGGCAGTGCGATATCCATCAATGTCGATGGTGTGACCAATAAACCCAGCACCAAGAACATCACGATTTGACTTAACCAAGTCATGCCATCAAGAACATTAAGAATCGAATGTCGAGAACGCAATCGAATAAAGACCATCAGCCAGTTGTACTCGATTGATAAGGCTCCATAGAACCCAACCGCCACCAAGGCCGATAAGGGTGCCGACACCAAACTGCATCGCGAAGCTTTTCAGCAGGAAGTTCATGCCCATCTCAGCATCTGGGGTGCCAAGTAGCGCAATTAAGGTGACCGTTAAAAAGACCGCCATTGGGTCATTGGTCCCCGACTCTATCTCTAAGGTTGAGCCAACGCGCTCGTTGAGACTCTGCCCTTTAAGTAGAGAAAACACCGCTGCGGCATCGGTCGAGCCCACAATCGCCCCAACCAAAATACCCTGCATCAGTGACAGGTCGAATAGCCAAGCCGCCATTAAGCCCGTAAGAGTGGCGGTACAGGCTACGCCGATTGTGGCTAACGAAAGCGATGGCCAAAATGCGACTTTGAAGCTCGCTACCTTAGTGCGCATCCCCCCATCAAGCAGGATCACGGCAAGCGCTAAATTACTCACCAAGTA
>NZ_JAHGAH010000147.1:0-1467 GCF_030248475.1 Vibrio sp. D173a | reverse complement strand
CCTTCATGGGTTTATTCTGTGATTCTAGTCACGAAGCAATTCCTACCTGTTAACTCAATAGGTGTTATGTTATAACATAATTTCTTCTCGGCTAGTTATACCGCTTATGTCTTTGTATGCGGACTGCTGGTACCAGCGAAAGAATAAAAGTGATTTTAGGTTTGTTGCTCGTGCCGGGCGATTAATACCCGTTTAGAGAGATGGAGGGGTCCAATCGATTTTTTCGGAATATTTACTGGTCTTGCAACCTTTTCCAAAGCGATATCAATCTTGGTATCGCTTTTTTTCTGTCTGTAGAAAGCGAAATAAAGCTTAAGCGCATTTGGCAAGCGTTCGTTCTAGAAGGGGGAATAAAACAGGTTTTTACTGAGTTGGTTTGCTGTTAATTATATGAATAAAAAGGATTTTATCCGCTTTTTAAGTGAGTTTAACCCTGATATATGGATCTAATATCACAAATTTCTATATTAAAGTTGTTTCATATTTGCTTGGTGAGTTAGTTTCCGTCTCGAATCTAACGAGGAGAATAGAACATTACTATGAAAAATATAAAAGTTGCAGTCGCCTTCATCGCTGGTATTAGCCTACAAGCTCATGCCAACAACTCAGTTGATATCACCAGTAGCACGCCTGAGGGAGTGCATACAAAGTTTGAATCTGCTCATCAAGTCAGTGATCGCATGGCGTCGTCTGGTTTTACGCTGCATCGTTGTGGTATCCAGTCTATCAAGAAAGGCCACATGGCTGATCAAGATATGGAAACCCCACACAGCCAGATTACTTGTATGTACTCAAAACCTGGTGCGCAAGTTACGGATGAATCCGAAATTGCTTATTGGCACTTAAACGTCGTTTACGATATGAGCAGCCAAATGTACAAAGCGGGCAATGAGTTTACCGATATCTATCAGACTCATATCTACACGCTAACACCGAGCTACCTTCTAGACGCTGCTCCTAACTTTCATCAGCAAAGAGCAAGTCTTCAGTCATCTGGTAAGAGGGTGGGTGAATGTGAGTTGCAGCAAATTTACTACTTTATGAAGCCGACAGAGGCAACGTACCTTTCGCATGTTGCAACTTGCCCAGTTTATGCCGCAGAAGGTGAACTATCAGGTCACCTGAATGTTGCTATCGACTACAACTCTGAAAGAAAAGGCTATACGGAAGCTAGTGTTGGCTTTGAATCTCTTTAGTCTTTTATATTAGTCAGTATTCAACCTTTCGCTTTATGCACCAGTTGATGACTGGTGCATTTTTAACTTTGCTGAGACTCTCTGGCAGCTTTGTGTGTCTGTGCGAACCCTAAAAAAATACCCTAGCCTGCATTGGCTCAGGCTAGGGCGAAGCTCAGTCAGAGCGTTAAGGATTGCAGGAGTTACTATATATGCAATTGGTTTTATATTCACTATTTGCCATCACACAACTAGACCTTTAGGGTGATGGAATGGTTAGGGTGTGTTGATC
>NZ_JAHGAH010001469.1:0-691 GCF_030248475.1 Vibrio sp. D173a | reverse complement strand
TCTTTATCTGTGATACCCAAATGATGAAAACCCGTTCTATGGTCTGTACGAGGTTTCTCTTTCGCCAATTTATCGACGATGTCGACAGCGGCTTCAAAACCTAAATCACCGTTAGCATGTACCATGATGGTGTAGTCGTCTTGCCAGTAAGGGCGCATACTGTCTTCCAATTGCTCTGGTGTTTGTAACCACTCCCCTTCATGACCATCTAAATAGCCATCTTTAAGCTGCATCAACTGGCTGTACATGGCTCCATCAGAAAACTGTTTTACGAACTTTGGTAACCATTGAATGTTGCCATGCCCTTGTTGTTGAACCGTTTGAGCTTCAGCTATCTGCTTGCCTTTATTGGCATCGTATCCCGCCATTGAGTAAGTGAAATTGCCCGCTGGAATTAACCAGTATTCCATTGGCATCGCCTCACCCGTAAGAATATTCACCATCTGCTCATAAGTCGCATTGTCGATCACAACGCCCGGATCAATCGCGGTCGTGATACCACCCGAGTGTACATACTGCTTGGTACGTTCAAGGCCCGTTGCGAACATGCCCTCTTTCATCAGATAACCAAGCACATCTTGCAGCAAGGTCTTCGCTCCGTTTTCATAGGCATGGCCTTTGTCCCAATCCATCTGTTGGTAAGCGTAACCCTCACCACTCCAATCATGTTCCGTCCAACCGAACATTTCTA
>NZ_JAHGAH010001468.1:0-884 GCF_030248475.1 Vibrio sp. D173a | reverse complement strand
GGTATTCTAGAGACGGTTTGGAACCGTAGTGGTATTCCAAGTGTGACTCTTGAAGTGGGTATGGGCAAAGTGACTCAACCAGAAATGATTCAACGAGCGGTGGATGGCGTATTCAACATACTCCGACATTACGATATGTTGAGTGACAGCATCAAAGCTTCCGTCTTACCTGAGATCGATTGGATCGCTGGTGACAGTGTCGTTTCTATTCGTGCGGATATTGGTGGTTTCGTTCTACCTCAAGTCTCTTTGCTACAGCAGGTTGTAGCCGGCGACTTATTGGCGATTCAGTACGATGCTTTTGGTAATGAGTGTCGTCGTTATATGTCGCCTTCGAAAGGGCATGTATTGAGTTATAACGTGGATGCTCTTCGAGAGCCGGGGGCCTTGGTTGCACGTTTATTGTGTTAGATGACAGGCATCTATAAATAATAGATAAAAAAAACCGAGCAGAGCTCGGTTAAAGGACAGTGGCCATAGAGTAGGCATGTATGTCGAGCTCTTTGTCTCAACGTCCTCTAAGTTAGTCGCAGTAAATGAAACTTCTATGGACTAATGATGACACTTTGAAACCACTTTGATTTCATTGAGATGACGAAAAATGGAAGCGCGATTCGCTTCCATTTTTTTCACTTGATTAAAATGCTTGGTCTACGACATCTTTGAGCTTGTCGTAAGGCATGTATCCCGGAAGGAACTGACCATTGATGATCATGGTCGGTGTGCCTGTTAGACCCAGAGCTGAGAATGTTTGATGGTTGGTGGTGAGAACCGAATCAAGCTCTGGTGTCGACTTCAGCAGCTCTTCTGTACCCGTACGTTTCGCCACTGCTTCTAAAGAACGAGTCGTATGCAGGCCGCTTTTTGCTACAAGCAGGTCATGC
>NZ_JAHGAH010001467.1:0-666 GCF_030248475.1 Vibrio sp. D173a | reverse complement strand
ATACCTGCTTCAACACTCTAGCTTATCCATTACCGAAATTGGTGCCAAGATGGGTTACTCGGACTCTTCACACTTCACTCGCGCTTTTAAGCGTCAAATGAAGATGACACCAAGACAATTCAGACAGGAGAATCCATCCTAGTTTCAAAGGCTAGTGTGACTTTTCCAAGAGGCGAGTATCACTGGCTCAAGGAAACACTCAAAAGTGAATGGGTGGCATATAATGGTAAGTTTCTCGATTTAGAATGAGCCATGATGGACTCACATTCACTATTGAGGGTATGCCATGATCATTCATTTTCGAGTACAAGATGTTCAAGAATTGTACGGTACAATAGATTTAGCCAGCATTTTACAACTCGCTTTGCGACAGACGCCTGTTCCAACTTTAAACCTCTGATTGAAAAAGCGAATTTTACAATTACACTTGAAGCATAAGTTTGAATGGAGTCAACTTAATGCTTTACTTGCAAAACCGTTTCTATCCCTCTGTTATCGGGGCTATTGCCCTCACGCTTCCTTCTGCCGCTTTTGCAAGTAGTCCTGCGCTGCAAGACAGGCTGGAGAAAATCTTTGCAGTTTCCATCGCGCTTACTGACAGCGATGCCGTTTCTATCGGCTTTGTTGATTTTGATCCTAACTCGCTGATCAATTTGAATGACAGTG
>NZ_JAHGAH010001466.1:0-551 GCF_030248475.1 Vibrio sp. D173a | reverse complement strand
ATGCGGTGGTTGCGATTGAGACCGAATTAACGCCGATTGAACTGCTCAACTGCACCCAAGCGATTGATCAAGAGCAAGGGCGTGTCCGTAAGGATGAGCGTTGGGGACCAAGAACCTTGGACCTAGACATCATTTTATACGGCAATGAGGTGATCGATTCAGAGCGCTTAACCGTTCCTCACTACGGAATGAAAGAGCGAGAATTCGTTCTTTACCCGCTAGCTGAAATCGCACCAAGTTTACAACTCCCTGATGGGACTGAGCTCAGCGAACTGCTCAAAGTAGTCGATAAAAACGGGCTCAATGTTTGGCAAAAATAAGCCAAACGCATTAAGGAAAACCAATGAAAAAAGTAACCATTAACGACCTTATCAAGTGCAAACGTGAAGGCCGTAAATTTGCAACGTCAACCGCTTACGACGCAAGCTTTAGTCAACTGTTCGAAAGCCAAGAGATCCCTGTTCTATTGGTAGGTGATTCGCTTGGTATGGTACTGCAAGGCCAAACTGACACATTACCAGTAACGTTTGAAGACATTGCTTACCACACTC
>NZ_JAHGAH010001465.1:0-1074 GCF_030248475.1 Vibrio sp. D173a | reverse complement strand
CAGTGAACAAAGTGCTGATAGCGATGGTTATCCCGATCAATTGACGAGATAGTCCGATATAGCGCTTTCCTTGTTTCACCATACATAAATTCCGTTTTTTAAGTTTAGTAAATCACTATTACTCAACTAGTATAATAGTAGTCGTCCTACAAATAACCAGGGAAGGTTATGAAAAAATATCTTCTTTCAACTGCAATAGCAGCTTTATTTTCAAGTGGTTACGCTGTTTCATCTGAACCACTTCATTACTACATCATCTCTAGCCAAGCACAGCCTTTTCAAATAGAAGAGGAAGGCGGAGCACATGAGGGGATGGTGACCGATATCGTTGAAGCCGTCTTTCAAGACAGTGAATACGACATCAACTACCACACCTACCCTTTCAACCGCATGATCTCCAAACTAGAAGCTCGCGAGAATGATAACTGGGTGACCTACGGCAGCCCGAGTTGGGGAAATATCCAAGCAGAGAATCTCTCCGATATCCCAATTTACAATGTAAAACATTCACTGTTGAGCAGTGGTCAAAAGCCGTTTGAGTTTAACAGCATAGACGATTTAGAGGGCAAAGGTGTGGTACTGCTACTCGGCTTTGAATATCCAAACCTCGAACCGTACATCAACGAAGGAAAACTGAATGAGATTCGAGTAAAAGACTATACTGCTGCTTTCCGCGTACTCAATCGAACGCCAGGGGACACAGTCTTCGTTGAGATGGAGTCCCGAATTAAGTACAACCTTAAAGACCAAAATCTCAACATCGATGACTATCAGTTACAAAGATTTGGCTCCGTGATCAATGACTACCCTATTCCCCTTGCCTTTGACCCTCAAATGAAGCCTGGACTGCAGTCATTTATGAATCAGCGTTTAGTAGAAATGAGAGATAATGGGCAACTTGATGATATCGTTGATAAATACCTCTAGTTAACCCTATTAACCTCAGTCTAAATCTAGCAAGAGCCTCAAGTCTGACTTGGGGCTTTTTTAGTGATGCACCTTGAAGCTCTCTCTAGGGCGCGAAAACAACAGTGGCACTGCAAGTAAATCACGCTCACTCTGTGTGGCCACAGG
>NZ_JAHGAH010001464.1:0-656 GCF_030248475.1 Vibrio sp. D173a | reverse complement strand
GATACTGAGAAAAGTCTCACCACAGACCAAAAGTCGAACCAGTAGTGTGGTGTTTTCGGGCCTTGGAATTGGCGCCATGTTGTCAGGTACTTTGATTCCAATACTGATTAGCGCCAGCGTCACGTCAACTTGGCTCGGCATGGGGTTCATCACTCTCCTAGCGACACTATTGAGTTGGAACGCTTGGGAAACCACACCTTCGTCTTCAAGCGCAAGCTACATCAAGGCGTCTTTCTCTCAATTAAGCACGTCTCAGCGTCATTGCGTGTTGTTCGTTTTTATCGCCTACACGTTCGATGCCATTGGCTACCTACCCCATACCTTGTTTTGGGTCGACTACATCGTAAGAGATATAGGTATGCCCTTTGATGCTGGAGGATTTTTCTGGGCTGCATTTGGGGTGGGAGCAGCTGTCGGCCCTATGTTGATTGGCATGTTCGCAGACAAACAAGGAATAAAACTCACCCTGTGTATCGCTTTTTTGTTCAAGGCTATTGGCGTTGGACTTCCGTTAATCAGCATCCACCCTAGTGCTCTGTTTATGTCATCGATTTTGGTCGGAATGTTCACACCAGTCACTGTGATGCTTGTTTCGACTTATACATTGGAGTGTGTTGGCTATGAACTGCACACAAAGGCTTGGGGATTAATGACAC
>NZ_JAHGAH010001463.1:0-863 GCF_030248475.1 Vibrio sp. D173a | reverse complement strand
GTTGAGACCACTGTAATGTCTGGCTTGAGTTCGCTTAAAGCTCGTTTTACGTCGTCAGTCAGTACCGTATCACCACTAATGTAAATTGATGGTTCGTTCGGGAGTTCTAAATAGAACCCACAGCCATTCGCCATTACTTTATGAATCCAGCCATGACCGTGTTGCGCTGGCACAGCGGTGATCTTGCCTTCTAGATAATCCGTTTCTACCCAACTGTCTAAACCATGACTCACAGTGATCCCATATTTCTCTAGGTAAGCTTTATCTTTGCTTGGTGTTGCGACTGTAATGCCGTTATCAACCAAGAAAGCCTCACCTGCCGTGTCTAGGTGGTCACCATGTTGTAGGGGCTTGAAACCAAAGGTCTGACTGTGAGTGATTAAAGCGTGAGTGACTGTATTAAGCAGTGACCCTGCATTGGCTGGCAAGTCCACGGTTGGGTTCTTGGCGGCTTTAAAACGCAATACAGAAAATGGAGGCAGTGAACCTTTTTCACCTAACATCGGATCGATCAGAATACGGTATTGGCCAGATTCAATGATAAAAGTGGCACTGCGAAGGTGATGAATTTTCATGATGTTTGCTCCGATGAATTAGTGTTCAACAATTATGGTGCAGAGTGAAAAAGTGTCATACTGTGTTTAAGGTAATCTATCGCTCAAATTGGGCCATTGTTTTATTGAGGTCACTTTTATGCCTTCGTCCGCTACAGCTCCAGTATCCGCTACAGATCCAATCAAGGTTGCCGTGATCGCGTTTGAAGGGATCAGCGCATTTCATTTGTCGGTGCCCTGTTTGGTTTTTCAAGATGTATTTATTGAACAGCAACCCAAGTTTTCAGTAACTTTGTGCAGTGTCTCTGG
>NZ_JAHGAH010001462.1:0-666 GCF_030248475.1 Vibrio sp. D173a | reverse complement strand
AAAGTGACTGCGTTAGATAAAGGGAAGATTGAGAAAACACGAGACTTTTATCTGATGGCAGCCAAAGCTATGCAGCACATTCTGATCAATCAAGCTTGGGCGAAAAAAGCGGATAAGCGCCAACAAGATCAGTCAATTTCAATGGAACAAGCCCTGTCGATTGAAATTTTACCCATAGAGAGAAGAGTGGCTCTTGAGCAGTCTTTGGTTGAGTTTACTCATCACTATCCGCGTCAATCCAACGTGTTAAAACTCAAATATTATATTGGTCTAAGACACACCGAAATTTGCCAACTTTTGGATTGCAGTTCTAGCTTGGTTGAAAAAGATCTCAAGTTCGCCAAAAGCTGGCTCCACAATAGACTCGCGGCCTAAGTTGATGAAAATGTCTCAATTTATTAATAAATTCATAAAATATTTTACGTTTTTTCTCGTATTCCCTGTGTCTTGTTAATCCGCACTGATACCTCTAAAAATAACGCCGACTTGATGAGGCTGTGGCTCAACACAGCGGTGATTCAAACATTAAAAGGCTTATAAAGGGAATATCAATGAAAAAGCAAGGCTTACTGGCAGCGTCAATTGAAATGGCTCTGGCTGGGTGTGGTTCAGACAGCGATTCGTCGAACGGTCCAACGACGTTTTCGATCACGGCTATTGATGGCT
>NZ_JAHGAH010001461.1:0-741 GCF_030248475.1 Vibrio sp. D173a | reverse complement strand
GATGATAAGTAACATACGTAAATCGTAACCGTATTGAAGAGAACAATAGGATGTGTATTGTGCAGTAAGAGATTAGAAAGGCAAGTCTTTCCACTTATTTACTATTTAAATGAGCCCCATAAAGAAGAGGCGCACTAGGCGCCTCATATCGTTTTTCTTAGATTACTTACAATCTTTCTCGAAGATGGTATCAACCCAATGAGGGTTATCTACGAATGGGTTACGGTTGCCCTGAATCTTTTGAATTTTGCTGTTGCGGTTGAATTCAAAGTGATCAACTGGGTCTTGCTCATTCCATTCCAGAAGTACACAAACGTTACCTAAAGCAGTGCCGTTATTGGTTACGCTTGGCACAAGTTCAAGGTCTGGGTTAGATACATCGCTGGTATCTTTGCCTGCATAGCGTGTTGCCATGTAGAACATCATACGAGCAACATCACCCTTCACTTCATCACGAGGCTCAAACGAATCGCCATCTTTTAAGTTACCCGCTTCTGGAGACTCTGAAGTTGGCGAACCACCATTGTCAAATTCTAGGTTGCCGCGCTCAGAGTTAATAGACGCATCTGTTGGGCGAAGGTGGTGAATGTCGGTGTATGCCGCAGCACGGCTATCATTGAACTCACCATTCGATTTAGGGTAACTGTGCTCACGGTTCCAAGCATCACCATCGTTATTGCCGCTGCTGGTAACTGTTTTCAACTGTGAGCGGCCGGTATACATCAGAATACCGTTACTGCT
>NZ_JAHGAH010001460.1:0-978 GCF_030248475.1 Vibrio sp. D173a | reverse complement strand
CACGTAAGTTGCTCGCCCCGATTGTCAATCGACAAACCGACACACTGTCCACATTGGGCTTGGGCAAGGCATCGGCCGAGACACTCATTATGGGTTACGGGCGTAACGTCATCTGTGTGCTATTTTGGTATGCCATTGGCGGAGGCATTGCTTCCCTGATGTATCGCTTAACGGTTGAATTGGCACGCGCATGGTCACCAAGCCGACAACGCTTTGCGCCGTTTGGTTCAAGTGTCATTAAAGTGGTGGCGGTTTTAGAATTCATTCCAATGAGACTGTTCTCACTGATGATTGTGGTTGGTCACAATGCAAGGCACACCTTTTCAATGATGCTCACTCAAAGCCGCTCTTGGCCACTACCGGGCCCCGCATGGCTTATCACCTCAGCAGGTAACAAGCTTGAACTGTCACTGGGTGGTCCTGCGATCTATGACAATGTCAAAGCAGTCAGAGCCAAGCTCGGAGGCCGAATTGCGCCCTCTGCACTCCACTTATCCCAACTGCAAAAGATGCTCGCTTGGCGTATATTGGCTTGGCTGATGCTACAAAGCGCTCTACTACTTATTATTCACCAAGGGATTTAACGTGAAATCTGCCACCTCTTGTGCCGTGCTGTCTGCACTCTCTGTTTGTTTTTGGCTACCTCAGGTTCACGCTGAGTCTTCTTCTTCTGATTCAGTAGCTGAAAAACGTGTCGTCAGCCTTGCTCCTCATGCGACAGAGCTGGCCTATAGCGCCGGACTGGGAGAGAACTTAATCGCGGTGAGTGACAGAAGTGACTACCCACCAGAGGCCGATAAATTGCCTAAGGTAGCCAACTACCAAGGCATAAAAGTAGAGAAGATCATCGCCCTACAACCAGACTTAATCTTAGCGTGGCCAGCGGGAAATCCACCAAGGGAGCTTGCCGAGTTGGAGCAGTTTGGTTTGGATATCTACTATTCAAAAACCAAAAGCTTAGAGAGCATCGCTAGCAAT
>NZ_JAHGAH010000146.1:0-30734 GCF_030248475.1 Vibrio sp. D173a | reverse complement strand
GATCAACACACCCTAGTACAAACCAGATGTAAAGTGCATGCCGTAGAACACATTGCGACCTAGAATCTCTGCAACGAACAAGGCAACGAATGCCACGATAACTAGCAAGTTCTTCTGACGACCGTCTGCGGTAAACAACTCAGCGAATACCCAAAGAGCAGCAGCAACCACAAGCAACAACACGTGACCGGCAACATAGCCAGACAGCATGGTGATTTGATCCAAGCCACTGTGAATCGCCGTTGAGATACCTGCGAAGTAAATCGTCTGCATTACTGAGAATGCTAAGTTCAGCGCAATCAGACTTACACCAGCCCACATTAGGCGACGATTGGTTTTCTCAGCCGTCACGTCCAATACGTTGATCAGCGTGTAGCCGAACATCAGACCCGAAGTCACGACCGTGAACCAAAACGCAACCGTTGTCATTGGTGAGTACCATGCTGGAACCGTTTCGATTTGGTAAACATTTGCCATCGCGAACATGAAAATCACGCCGACCGCGATAGACAACCAGTTCACGATTTTACGCATGCCTTCGCTGCCGATTTTTAGAATCGTTAACAACCAGTACAAACCCGCTAGAGACAGAAAGCTTGCACCCGTTAAGATCTCGTTAGATAGCGCCGCACTACCAACACGGTTTAATGCGTTGAAGGCACGCAGTGGGCTACCCAAGTGAGTGGTTGAGAACAAGAAACCCAATCCCATTACAACCAAAATTGCGAAACGAGCGATGTTCATACGAGGTTCTGTCACACGTGGTGGCTTACCGAATTTCTCGAACGCATTAACCGTTAGGTGCGCGCCAACCGCTGTTTGAGCAAGAACCGTAAAGGCAACTAATGGTGCTTCGTATAACATTATTTCACCTCTCTTGGATTCTGTAGGAAACCAGTGCGGTCATTGGTTGGACGACCATTTGGATTTAGCTTCACGATCAGGTTCGGGCTCGTAATGCGAGAATCTGGCAGTGGTGCCACATCCGCGTTTGAACCGTATTTCGCGCGTAGCTCATCAATTGGACCAAACTCAATCGCACGCAATGGACAGCTATCAACACACACTGGCATTAAGCCTTCTGCGACACGTTCGTAACAGCCATCACACTTAGTCATGTGACCTTTTTCTTCGCTGTATTGAGGTGCGCCGTATGGGCATACCATGTGACAAGATTTACAGCCGATACACACGCTTTCATCGACAACAACAAAGCCGTCTTCTTCACGCTTGTGCATTGCACCTGATGGACAAACCTTGGTACACGCTGGGTTAGTACAGTGGTTACAAGAGATCGATAGGTAGTACGCGAACACGTTTTGACGGAACGCGCCGTTTTCTTCCGTCCAGTTGCCGCCTACGTATTCGTAAACACGACGGAAGTTGCGGTCGATACCCAGGTCTTTGTTGTCTTTACAAGAGAGCTGACATGTTTTGCAGCCAGTACATTTGCTTGAATCAATGTAAAAGCCATACTGCTTCGCTGTGCTCATTATTTAGCCCCCATTTTCTTAATTAGCGTCACTTCAACGAGGTTGGTATGGCTCGGGTTTGATTTTGCCAACGGGCTTGGACGTTGTGTCGTCAGTACGTTGATTGAACCCGCTTGGTCAACACCTTTACCATTTGGTGAGTACCATGCGCCCTCACCCAAACCAACGATGTGTGGCATGATGCGTGGGGTTACTTTTACGCGAACGTTCATTTCACCGAACTTGCTGCGCACGCTAACCAAGTCACCGTTATCAATGTTGCGTGACGCTGCATCAATCGGGTTAATCCAAAGTTCCTGTGGTGCCGCTGCTTTTAGGATGTCGACGTTGCCGTACGTAGAGTGCGCACGAGCTTTGTAGTGGAAGCCCGTTAACTGAAGCGGGTACTCTTTACGATCAGGAGAATCCCAGCCATTAAACGTCGAAACGTACTCTGGTAATGGCTTGATGGACTCATCTTCGTCCAATTCCCATTCTTCGTTGATCTTCGCTAACGTCTCTGAGTAGATTTCAATCTTGCCCGATGGCGATGGTAGTGGGTTCGCTTCTGGATCACGACGGAAGTCTTCGTACGCCACGTGTGGACGGTCGAATTGCTTCTTGTAGATACCCTGCTTTCTCATCTCATCGTAAGACGGCAAGTTTGGATCGTTGTTTTGTTTAACGGTCTGAGCGTACATCCATTGCAGCCACTCTTCTTGAGTGCGACCTTCAGTAAACTGATCAAACACGCCCATGCGTTTCGCCACACCAGACATAATGTCGTAGATAGGTTTGCATTCGAAACGAGGCTTGATCGCTTGGCTTGCAAAGATGAAGTAAGGCATTGATGCAGCTGCACCATCCATACAGAAATCCGATTGCTCTGACGTTGTACAGTCTGGCAGTACGATATCGGCATACTTCGCAGAAGACGTCATGTGGTTGTCGATCACCACAATCATTTCACACGCTTTTTCATCTTGAAGAATTTCGTGTGTACGGTTGATATCTGAGTGTTGGTTAATCAGACAGTTACCTGCATAGTTCCAGATAAACTTGATGTTGTTTTGTAGCTTCTGAACGCCTTTAATACCGTCGGTCAGGTCTGTCATTTCCGTACCGCGGTAAATCGCGTCTGTCCAAAGGAACATTGGGATAGAAGCGCTGATCGGGTTTGGCACTTTCGGGAAGCGTTGGAATGGGTATGAGTGGTTACCTTCACGAGCACCAGTACCACCACCTTGCAAGCCAACTTGACCACGTAGCAATGACAACATCATGACCGCTTTACACGCTTGCTCACCATTTGCTGAGCGTTGTAGACCCCAACCTTGGGTAATGTAAATGCGTTTTGCATCGCCAACTTCACGTGCAAGTTTCAAAATCACATCTGCTGGAATGCCCGTAATAGGTTGTGCCCACTCTGGGGTTTTCTCGATACCATCTGGGCCAGTACCCATAATGTAATCTTTGTAGCTGCAGTTTTCTGGCGCTGATGCAGGAAGCGTTTTACGGTCGTAACCCACACAGTAACGGTCAAGGAAGTCTTGATCGACTTTGTCTTCCGTAATCAATACATGGGCGATGGCTGCAATTAAAGCTGCATCTGTACCGTGCTTGATAGGAATCCATTGATCTTCACGGCCAGCTGCAGTATCGGTGTAACGAGGGTCGATACAAATCGTGCGAGTGTGACTGATGTTTTTCGCATCCACATAGTTGTGAACCTGACCACCACCCGACATACGGGTTTCTGCTGGGTTGTTACCAAACATCAGACATAGGTCTGCGTTTTGAACATCGTCAATCGAGTTGTTGTCAACGAACGAACCGTAGAAGTACTCCGACATACATTCGATGTTTGCTGCAGAGTAGTCACCGTAGTGATTTAGGTAACCACCACAAAGGTTCATCATACGAGCAACTAATGTCGCGCTCGGATCCCAACTCTTAGTTACTGTACCACCAAGCGTACCTGTACCGTAGTTTAGGTACACCGCATCGTTACCGTGGTCTTTAATAATGCGTTTTAGGTTATCACCAATGAGGTCAAAGGCTTCATCCCAAGTGATGCGTTTGAACTTACCTTCACCACGCTTACCAACGCGAAGAAGTGGGTATTTCAAACGGTCTGGCGAGTAAACACGGCGACGCATAGAGCGACCACGCAAACAAGCGCGAACTTGGTGATTATGGTTGTAAACATCATCACCCGTGTTGTCGGTTTCTACCCATTTGATTTCACCGTCGACCACGTGCATACGAAGCGGGCAACGAGAACCACAGTTTACGGTACATGCCGACCAGACAATTTTTTCGTTTGGTTTTGCTGGTGTTTCTTTGGCAACCGCTTTAGTTGCAAACGGGAGAGAAAGCGCGTTTCCTGCTAGCGCTAGAGCGCCAAGTGCAGCCCCCCCCTTTAAAGCATCACGCCGAGTAATATTAAACTTACCATTTTGACTCATGGTTTTTTCCTAAATTACGTTTTTGAATTTGGTCGTGGCGCTTAATTAATGGCTTTAAGTGGGGAAAGAACACTCGTTAGAAATAAAAGACATAGAGATTGTATTTTCAAAATAGGCATTCATTGAAAATATCTAATTTCGCTTTAATTAATACACAAGGCAAATCAAAGCAACATTTCTACAAAACCATCAATTAAGCTAGATAGCACAAGCCTTGAGCAACTAAGGCATGGCCACTCGCCACTATTAGTATCCTTGTAGATTTAGTGGGTGATAATCTTGACCACAGTCAATTATTAAAAAATACAAAATGCAATCTTATATTTCATTTCAACGTTTTATATGAATGAAATATTAATAGGTCAGAGAGTTGTCAATTCAATTAAATATTAGAATGGTTTTTAAATTGAATGGATAACAAATAAGAATACAGAAGAATAAAAATAAGAATAATTACCAATTAACAGAAAATAAATAAGCCTCATGTCAAGATGAGGCTTATTCGTATTTGTTTTCAGCTGAGCTTAAAAATCGTACTGGAAGTAGATCGTATTGTAGTTACTGCCGCCTTTGATGCGACCAAACTGAGAAGCACTCTCGAAAATCGCACTACGGTGATGCAACGAATAACCAACCCACATGTTTTCCCAATCTTTCTGGTTAAACAGATCGCCTACATTCACATCAAATGAGAAGTCGAGATAGTTCAGCAAATTACTTGCGGTGTAACCTTTCTCTTCCATCTCAGTTCCTTCGATGTAGGTGATGTTATCGATGTAAGACATACCCTCTGCAACACCGAAACGCCATTTGGTCGGCCAATTAAAGGTGTAGTAAGCCTTAATCGCCATCACATACTCAGTACTGGACGATTGAACCTCCGATGACCAATGGTGGACCAGACCTGGCGTTAAGTAGATATCAATTGGGAAGCCGAAGATTTCATCCGTCAAAGGGTGTCCGTAGAATAATGACGTTAGCTGGTTGTTGTATTCATCCTTCTCGGCATTAAATTTGAAAATATCGCCGATATTAGAAGGCGTTGCCCAACCGTGAGCGACACGCAGATACGGACGGTTGCTCAACTCTGATTTGCGTGCCTTCCCTTTGTCATTCAAGAAACCAAAGCCAACAAAGACTTCACCTTGATAGCGGTCTTCAACAATTTGGCTAATATACGCATTATTGTCTAAGCGCGTGATGCTGGTTTCGCCAAGTAAATACAGGTTCGAGATAACATGGTAACGCGCCTTGATGCCTAAGTTAGCATCAATCCCTGCCCCAATTTTCTCGCCCGTTACTTCATCAAACGAGTAATAAGTGCTGTTGAAGTCGGCGTCTTTATAACGAATGGTAAAGGAAGGTTCCAACTCCCAGTCGCCAAACTCGTAGTTCGCCGCGATACGGTAGTTAGAATGAAATTGAAATTCGTCATCCGTCATAACTTCGAATTCTGCGCGCCAGTTCTCGTCAAAGTTGTAACGAATTTGGCCACCGAAATCGACGCGGTCGCCCTCAAAAGCGTTTTGAACTGATTTAGGAATATCAACAAAGCGCAAGCGCATGATCGCACTCGCACGCCAGTCGGAGTCGTCCTCATCAAACAAGAACACGCCACCTTCAAGACCATCAATGTAAAGGTGTTCATTCTCAAAGAACATCATTGGTACAAACGTGCTTACTGTCGAGTCATCGTCAGCTGTATAAAAAGGAATCGCAGCAGTGCGGTACATCGCTGCAATACCCCACTCTTGTTCTGCATGCTTCGACTCAGCAAATGCGGCTCCGCTTAGCAATAAGCCCGAGCATACTAGTGATGTTCCTAGTAGGTGTTTCATAACTCTCCTATGTCGCTGTAATTAGAGACAGTATTCAATCACAAAGAGTATATCTGACTTTACTCGTCTATCGGTTAAAAATTCCTACAGGACTACGTAGCGTTACTATAACCGCACATATTTTAGGCGATTTATAAATTTGTTTTGAATTAACCTCAAATATTCAACCAATTGCACTTACTCATTTCTGGGTTTTATCTTTAATCTGCAATAGCATTTTTGATATGAATACATACACATAAGAAAATACACAATCATAATAAAAGGTTAATTATGCGAAACGTCACTTTATTATCGCTTGTCCCTTTCGCGTTCGCCTCGCAGGCAGCACAAATTGTGGAACACTCTCAAACTGACCTCTCTGAAGCGCTCAATATTGCTGGTAAATCATCCTACATGCCAGCGAGTACCGAGCTGAGCTATCAAAACATCAACCGAGTAGAAATTGGCCAACAAACGCTTGTTCGTAAACAGCAGTTGCACTACGGCGTACCTGTCTACGGCCACTCTGTCGTCGCAGATCTTTCTGCAAAAGGCTTTGCTCAATCGATTGACGGCAATGTCGTGGTTGGGATCGGTAACGACTTGGACTCAACGCTACCAATGATCAGTGTCAACCAAGCGATTGAGATCGCAACGGGTACTGAGCAAGGCTTTGCATCTAACGAGTCTCCAGAGAATGATGCTCGTGCGGAACTAATGGTTTGGCTTGACGAACAAAATACTGCGCACCTTATCTACAAAGTCGATGCAGTTAAGATTGTGAATCTGCGTCCCTCTCGTCCTATCACGCTGGTCGATGCAAAATCAGGAGAGATCATGGACCAATGGGAAGGTCTTGCATTTCTTGAAGCAGAGGGCCCAGGCGGCAACCAAAAAAGTGGCCGTTATTACTTTGGCCCAAATACTAAATTTGGTGGATTTCAAGTTGACCAATACTGTCAGATGAACAGTGATAATGTCGAAACGATCAACATGAACAACCAACAATGGGGTGGTCAAGTTCATCGCTTCAACTGCAACGTGAATAACTACCGACAAATCAACGGGGCATACGCGCCAATGAACGACGCACACTACTTTGGCCAACGTGTGTTTGATATGTACCGTGAGTGGCTTGGCGCACGTCCTATTCAACAAAAACTCACCATGCGCGTTCACTACGGCTCAAACTATGGCAACGCGTTTTGGGATGGCCGTCAGATGACCTTTGGTGATGGCAACAGCTCTATGTACCCTCTTGCGACTTGGGATGTTATTGCACATGAAGTCAGCCACGGTTTCACCGAGCAAAACTCAGGGTTGGAATATCGAGGCATGTCTGGCGGAATGAACGAATCATTTTCTGACGTCGCTGCTGCTGCACTTAGCCAATACGTGCATGGTAGCTTCAACTGGAAGATGGGTGAACACGTGATGAAATACTCGCCGGCAATGCGTTACTTCATCAACCCAAGTCACGACGGTGCTTCGATTGGTCACGTGAACCAGTACTACCGTGGCATCGATGTTCACCACAGCTCTGGTATTTTCAACAAAGCCTTTTACCACCTAGCGACAAGCTCAGGCTGGAGCATCAAAAAAGCATTCATGGCTTACGCCACGGCGAACCAGTTGTACTGGACGCCAAACTCAACCTTCCAGCAAGGTGCAGAAGGCGTATGTAAGGCAGCGCAAAAGCTGGGATATGAAAGCTCCTCTGTCACGTCTGCGTTCTCTCAAGTGGGTGTTCAGGTGATGAACTGTGAAAGCGGTCAACCTAATCCAAATCCGAACCCAAATCCAAACCCTGGACCAGATACTGGCATGACCGAGCTTTCGCTCAACATGCCTGTCGCGATCCAAAGAAACACGGCAGTCGATCAACAGTTTGTTCTGCGCCGAACCTCAAGCGATGATGTTTGGGTACAAACTTACAATGGCTTTGGTAATGTGGAACTTTATGTAGCAATTGATCGCCCAGCAACACCTTCAGATTACGACTGTTCATCGACCAATATGGGTAATGAAGAAGCGTGTGGTTTTGGTGGTATTCAAGGTTCAGACATTTATGTCACTGTAACAAATACGCAGAGCGCCTCTGACGCCTACCTTGCCGTCAGTAAGGCATACGGGACGCCACAGCCAAATCCAGAACCACAAGACCAGTGCGCATCTCTGCAAGAGTGGTCACCTTACAATTACTACCCTGCTGGTTCTTCAGTGAAGTATTGGGGCAACCGCTTTGTTGCAACACAAGATAACTGGGGAGCAGACCCTTATCAGAACTACTGGTTCTGGACATTTGAAGGCAGTTGTAACGACTATTAAGCAATGATAAAGAGAGCCCGCTACGATAGCGGGCTCTGTGTTTGTTGCAACTATTCCAAATACCACTCACTGCCTTGTACATCGGCTTCAACAAGCCAAGTGCGGTCATTCCACTTCAACGCATTATCAAGACGGTTCTTTATCTGCCCGCCTTCCCATCGCCATTGTTGGGTAGGAAAATCGCTACACTGCTCAAGAGTAATCTCAATGCCTTGTTGATCAAGGCACAACTCAGGATTGCTTCGACTCACAAGCTTTCCTGCAGACGTTAACTTCCACTCTTGGTTATCTCCACTATGACAACGCCAACCAAACACTCTTGAGCCCTCTCCTGATGCGCTGTACTCCACATCAAGACACTGCGAGCCGCTCTCCGTGTTGGTTTTTATTTTTTTCCATCCACCTTGGCCATCTTGCTTACCTGACGAAGCGGCAAACAGAGCTTCGACAACTGCCGTCATTGGCTGCGTGTAACGAGAAGCACGTGGGGCTTGGTACTGCCAGTTCTGGGGAATCGGCAATGACATATCCCACTCGCCGTAGCCATCATAGTATGATTTTGCAACCGCCATTGGTGTTGGTGTCCAGAGGAAATCTGGGTGACGATTTTGATACCACTCCCCTCCAATTACTTGTCCATTTGCATCAATTTCAAGGTCGTAGTAGTACGTTACTCGTGATACGCCATCATAACGAGGCATGTCAGTCGAACGGTGCGTAGGGTTAGTTTCAACCATGTATTCAACTTGCATTTGAACACCAACAATGGAAACAGCGCGACGTGAGCGATATGTAGAGAAACGATCTTTGTCGTAAGATTCCAAGCTGATCATGACTTCTGCAGGGTCGGAAGCCGAGCGGTACGTTTGTGGATTAAAATATTGCAAGTTATAGCCTAAAACAGGCTGGTTCCACACTTGATAATCGTATGTAGCATCCATGATCAAGCTACGGCTAGATAACCCCAACTGGTTTAACACCGCTAAGTGCCAACTGGCTGGGTTGGTGTCACTACAGTCAGGCTCTATCACTCGCCCATTTTCATCTTTTGCTGGATTCTTTATGTTGCATCTCCCACCAATAAAACGAGTTTCAAACGGCGCTTCTGCCCACAATAATGTCCCAAGTGCTTTAATATCTGAAGGGTAAAACTTTAAAGGTTCACCATTAGCATCTGGCACAGTGACGGATTGCGTCGGCCGCGGAAGCATATATGCAGCTGCAGCCCAACCATGGCACAGTCCCATCCAGCGTTCTACACTACCATTCGATTCGTAGTACCCTTTGCCAGAATCCCACGAACGTTTTGATAGCGTAAATTGAGTATCCCCCACCAGCAAATCGTATTTTTCTGCTGGAGATAAGTCCTCTCGATCCTGCCCTTGAACCGAGAATATCGGTTTTTGAATGTGCGAAAAGTCAAAATACTCTTGCCAATTACTCGCACTGAGCTCCCTATCGCCATAACGCCAAGCAGCAGCACCGGAATACAGAGGCCAGTAGCTATCGGACCAAGGTTGTACATCAAGTCGTTTGAAGTTTGGTGTCTGACGGTGTAACTCATCGAGATTGCGAATCAGGCCATTTCCTAAATCAACCAAACGTGCTGGATTATCATTATTAAGATTCGCAGAAAATGAGTGAGGAAATTCTGATGTCGCTCTCTTCATAATGGCATCACGCACGGATGTTCGAATGGATTCCGACTCTTCAATATTAATGATGGGATACATGTCACCCTCCTTTTCGGGTAACTCGTTCATCACTTCAATTGGGTTTTCATGAAAAGCACTCATGAAAACTTCAATGTTATTGTCAGCAGCCATCACCCCAAATGTGGGGGAAAGACAAAGTAAGGTCATTATTCGTTTCATTTCGGAACTCTATTATACGTCAGTTAAATTTATTATCGATAATCATTCTCATTATCGAATGCTGACGTAGAGTGCTTAGTTCCCGCTATGAAATCAATCAGCACATCGGACCAATCATTCGATTCGTGATTCTACCTGTGAAGATTTGTTGGATTTATCACCAAATTTATTTAAAGCGAAACTTATTGATAATTGCGCATTTGCTGGGGCTAAAGATGTGATGACAATGCAAGCAATTAAGGCTCCACAATGATTAAATGGCTTAGTTTTTTCCCATTTCGCCGATACAATAGAAAACCAATGATCAAAGCCGCAGTGAACCGTGAAAGCATCTGAACTCATCACCATAATCAACAACTTGCCTGAAGGTAGTAACCCCGATATCGTCATGGGAGAAGAATGGCTACCTGAACGCTTGGAAAGCACCACACTCGACGGTGACATGCTGTTCATGCACTTCGATAACGCACCAGAAGATAGCCAAGGCGAAGAAGAAGGCCGTGGTTTTGTTGACCATGAAATTGACTTGATTCGTACTCGCCTAAAACAAATCCTTGATGAAGATAGCGACAGTGCGTCAAAAGCCGATGCCATGTTAGGTTTGTTTCTGATGGGACATGAACTTAGCAGCTCACAAGTTATCGAAATACTCGAAGAAGATTCAGAACACTGATTTAAAATAATAGGAAACCGCTTTGCCAACATCGCTCAATACCAACGAACACCCCTCTCTTCCCCTAATTATTGCCGGTCCGATTTTAAGAAAAGTCACCGCAACGGAAGTGAACATTTGGTTGGTGACAACGCAACCTCTCGAAGGCGTGGTTGAAATCAGCGATGCTGGCACGGGTGAACAATACTATTCTCAGCCTGTATCAAAAGAGCACCTATTACAAGTCGGTAAACGTGCTTGGGTTTGCATGCTGACGCTGCAAGGCGAATTTCCTACCCACCGTGCACTGCGTTATCAGCTCCAAACTCAATCCGGTTTGTTAACCGAGTTGATGCCCCATCTTATCTATGGCGAAGATAAGCAATCAGCACAAGGTGTAGAATTCTTGATCAGCGAAAAAGCTGATTATGTATTGCACGGTTCTTGTCGTAACCCACATCATTTTAGTAAGGACACACTCGTCCAAGCAGACGCAAAAGTTGCTAGCCAGCAGATAGAAGACCGCCCAGATATACTGATCATGAGCGGCGATCAAATTTATGCCGATCATGTGGCGGGGCCAATGCTGGACGCCATCGAACAGTTGATCGAGTTGTTAGGCTTACCCGATGAAGAGTTCGAACAAGCGCCGATTAAAAACACGCAAGAGCTGTATCAAAGCCCAGATTGCTTTTATGGCCGAGATAACATTCTGCCCCACTACGTTGACGATGGCAGCTTACTGAGCAAGTTCTTACCTCATCGTGGCACGCCCATCTTCAGCTCGCGCGAATGTGAAAACCATCTCATTAGTTTTGCGGAACTGTTTGCGATGTACCTACTCGTTTGGTCTCCAGTGCCTTGGACGTTAGTCAATCGCGAACGTTTATTGGATAGAAAATTCACCACGGGCGGAAAAACACTAGAGCCAAAATGGCAGCAGCATTGGCGTGACGAGAAAGTTCACATCGATGCTTTTGTTGAAGGTTTGGATAAAGTCCAGCGTTTGCTCGCTCATGTTCCTACTTACATGATCTTTGATGATCATGACGTGACCGACGATTGGAATCTCACAGTTGGCTGGGAAAAAGCAGCCAATGAGAACCTCTTCTCGCATCGCATCATTGGTAACAGTCTGATCGCTTACTGGCTGTGCCAAGGTTGGGGAAACGCGCCAGAAAAATTCAACGCTCCATTTATGGAGCATGCGCGTCGCTACTTTGAACAGCTAACTTCAGAATCCCAAGACGAGTTCATTAAGTACCTGTATCGTTTTGAAGATTGGCACTACACGATTCACACCTCACCAAAAGTGGTGGTGCTGGATACGCGTACTCGTCGCTGGCGCTCAGAGTCTCGTATGAACAAACCATCGGGTTTGATGGATTGGGAAGCCTTGATTGAATTCCAACAAGAGTTGATGCATCAAGACAAAGTGATCATTGTCTCTGCCGCGCCCATGTTTGGTGTGAAGTTTATTGAAACGCTGCAACGCATCATGACGGGCTTTGGTCAGCCATTGCTGATTGACGCAGAAAACTGGATGGCGCACCCCGGCAGTGCGAATACCTTAATCAGTATTTTCACTCACACCAAGACACCAACTAACTTCGTGATTCTCTCTGGTGACGTGCACTACTCTTTCGCTTATGACATCAAGTTGCGCTTTCGCCGCAATAGCCCAAACATCTATCAGATCACTTGCAGTGGGATTAAGAACCAATTTCCTGCACAACTGCTGAGCGCATGTGATGCTATGGATCGCATGTTGTATAGCCCTCGCTCACCATTGAACTTGTTCACAAAGCGCAAGCGTTTGAAGATTTTTAAACGCGCCCCAAGCAATCACAATTTCTACCGATTAGTGAACCAAAGTGCGATTGGCGAGCTGAGACTAGATGAAGATGGAAAGCCAAGTAATATCAGTATTTTAACAGGTAAAGGTGACTCAATATATTTCCCTCCAACACAAGTTGAGGAATAAATCAGCGCTTTTGCGGTCAAACAGAGTATTGAGCAAAATCACCTTCTCAATCGTATGAGTTCTTGATCAAATTGCTTCAAGACCTTGAGATTTTCTCGAACCATTACCATCTTAAATAAATAGATTACAGCTTGGTGTTTAACATGTTTAATTCGCTTACTTCATTATTTAAACAACTTATTGAAGGCTCAGACCTTAGCCAATCCAACTCACTGTCACCCAATATGGCGATAGCATGCTTGCTTTGTGAAGTGGCGGGTGCAGACCATCAAATCGATGAAAGAGAGCAAGCAACTAAACGTTCTCTGATCATGAAATTGCTCTCATTGACGGAAGAAGAGACCAACACCCTCCTCGCTCAAGCTCAAAGCAAATCGAGTGAGTCGACTTCCCTTTATGACTTTACATCTCAGCTGCGTGAGCTTTCTCAAGAAACCCGCTATGATCTCATCAAGAGTATGTGGGAAGTAGCGTACGCTGATGGAGAAGTTGATCCGTTAGAAGATGCCGTCATTCGTAAAACGGCCGAACTGCTCTATGTTGACCACAGTGACTTTATTCGAGCGAAGCTGCAATCTCAGTAAAGCAGCCCCAGGATAAGTAACAACCAATAAAAAACGCGCTACATGAGCGCGTTTTTGTGTCTCTATCTTGGATTCAGCCTAAACAAATCGCCTTTCCTTCCAGAGCCAAGCCAACATTGTTGTTATCTATTAATAACTAATTTAGTGCCGGCTTATGACGAGAAGACTGAATTCCAATGAAAGATTGATGAAAGCCTAGGTTTACAGCATGGTCAGTGCAAGTTTCGCTAAGTTGTACGCATCCACGTAACCCGAATGCTGGCGGCCTTCCCACTCAATACCTTTCGCTTCTTGCGCCGCTTTATGGCCAATACGTTTGTCTTTAAGACGGTTTTGGATTCGGTACAACGTCGCTAAGTTAATGAACTCGGTAAACGGGGCATCAATGCCCTTTTGTTGACACTCTTCTAGCAGAATAAGATCATCACGTCCCCAAGACGCGTAAATCTTGTTACGACCGCCGAAGTTCTTTAGCATCGACTTGAGTACTTCTTCTAGTGGTCGACCTTGTTTTTCAATCTTACGAGGCGTGATACCGGTTAACTCAGCACAGAACAGAGAGACTTCATCGTGCTCTGGTTTCACGTAGTATTGCGCGCGTTTTACGATTTCACCTTTCGACAAATCTATTTCAGCCAAACCAACTTCAATGATCTCGCCCGTGCTACCCAAGCCGTTTTCATTCCAGCAGCACATTTCTAAATCGAAGCAGACGATACGGTTATGGTTCATAGTTTGTCTTGATTCCTAACGTAAATTTGAAAGCGTGAGATTTTACCGTAACCAAACTCAAAACTCGAATTTGCTCGCTGAATTAATCGCCGATCGATACAGAGTTTCGACCATTTTTCTTACTTTGGTAGAGCTGCACGTCCATTTTATGGAACAAACTCTCAGGATCTTCACCTTTGTGCACCGCGGCACCGATACTCAAGGAGCAAATGATAGGCGTGCTTTCGTAGTCAAATGGTGAACTCGCCACGATGCCACGCAACTTGTCTAGATAGGTGGCAAGCTCTTCTTTATCCGTTACCTGCGATAAGATACAGAACTCATCACCACCTGCTCGGTAAAAACGGTCACCATCAAGTAGATTCGCATTCACCAGTTTCGTCACATGCAATAACGCTTCATCACCAGCCAAATGGCCATATTTATCATTAATCAGTTTGAAGCGGTCGATATCGAAGCCAACCAAAGAGAACTTAACGTCACCATTAATGTAGTGCAGCAAGTTATCGTTAAATACGCGTCGGTTGAGCAATTGGGTCAATGGGTCTAATTCCGCCATACGCTTCAGCTCCACGGTTTTACTATCAAGCATGACCGCTAGGCGTTCTTTCTCACGAGATTGAAGGTTGACGATATAACTGATCAACAGAGCGATGACTAAGCCTGCGATGCCGGTGCCGTAAAGCACTGAACGCTCCCAAGCAGAAACCGATTCTGACAATTTGAACTCAACTTGCCATTCACGATTTGGCAGCGTAATGGTCCGACTGATAATTTTGCCATTCAACCCATCCCAATCGGCGCTTTTGAACAGCGCAGGATCGTCGTAAGCATCAAAGCCCATGTCCTCAACTTTGACCGACATATCTAGCTCTGTGGCAGTTTTAGTAATCAATTGGTCAAAGTACACGGTGCTTCGTACCACACCAATGACCACACCAAGCAGCTCGTGTTTGTCGTAGCTAAAAACTGGGTGATAAACCAGCAAGCCTGACTTTTCTAAAGATTGATCGTATCCATCTTGTAGCAGGCGAACTTTGTCAGAAATGTTTGGGCGATTATTCTTAATAATGTCATCAAGAATCAATTCAAATCGCAAACGTGATGAGTAAAAGCCCAGTAATGATAAATTGGTTTCGGTTCTTGGGTAGATGTCTGTTGCAATAAAGGCTGGCGCGCTGTTTTCAAGGATATAACCCTGAGTTCTTGGGCCGTCTTTTGGTACAGTAAAAATCTCAAAAGTAGGATAGGTTTTTCGGGTCTTTTTTAAGTAAGCATCAAGCTCATTTGGCGCCACACGCTCCATCCACTGCAAACCAATTAAGCTCTGTGAACCTTCCACCACTTGTTTCGCGTAGTAAGGAAATTGCGTCCAGTAAGACTTGTCGACGGAGTGAAAGAAGTTGGCCCCAGCACCAATGAATTCGAGATCGTTTTCCACCGCAAGTTTGAGAGATTCCGCTTGGCGGTCAGCCAAGGTATCAAAGATGGTCATGGTGTAACGCTGTTGGATTTTGTAGGCAACACCCACCATGCCTGCGGCAACAATAATGACCGTAATAAAGGCTACAATAGAAGCAGAATATCGTTTGAAAATGCTCTGTTGAGCCGTGCTATATGTCATTTCGTGTTCCACGTTTTTTGCGTGTAATGCTTCGATAATGATGGAAATACTGCGCCACATGTGGGTAAACATCAAGCAACAACGTTTGCCGCTCCGTCTAATCGTTGATTTTTCATGCTAATCATGCGGTATATTCACGAATTATTACAGTCTTAAGCCTTGAATATGCTACCATCCACCATCATTTTAATGTCTAAACTTGGTGCAGGTCGCAAAGACGATCCTTTTAGTAAACACATGAGCCAATACTGAGCACCAATAAATCAATAGAAAGAGAAAAAACGTCATGAACATTGATTTGAACCTAATTCCTCAAACGTTCGATATGCTGCATGCTGGTTTGGCAGCTTCGAGTGTTTTGCTTCTTCTGATCGCGGTATCGCGCAAATCAAAAGTGGTCGAGAAAGTGGTAGAAAAACCGGTCGAGAAAATCGTCGAGGTTGAGAAGCCAGTTGAGAAGATCGTTGAAGTAGAAAAAGTAGTGGAAGTAGAGAAAGTCGTAGAGCGTGTTGTAGAAGTTGAATCAAAACTTGCAACAGCATCAACGGACTCTGCAATGCAGTTGCTATCTATGATGCAACAAGAAGCTCGTCTGATTGACTTCCTAAAAGAAGACCTAACGTCATTCTCTGATGAAGAAGTAGGCGCAGCTGCTCGCGTAATCCACACTGGCGGTCAGAAAGTACTGAACGACTACGTGACGCTAGCGCACGTTCGTAACGAAGACGAAGAAACTCGCATTACGGTTGAAGAAGGCTTCAACCCACAAGAAATCCGCCTAACTGGCAACGTAACAGGCAGCGCGCCATTCAACGGCACGCTAGTTCACAAAGGTTGGAAAGCAACATCAATGACGTTGCCTAAACTGGCTGAGAACTACGATGCATCTGTGATCGCTCCAGCTGAGGTTGAGCTGTAATGGAACACATGAACCAAGAAAACCATTCTCAAGAAGCGTCTGTTGAAATTCAACAGACGCCTAAATTCAGTGTTGGTATCGACTTAGGTACAACACACTGTGTCATGTCTTTTGTTGATACATACAACGAGGACGCTCGCGTTGAAGTGATGCCTATCCCGCAGTTGACTGCGCCGGGCACGGTAGAGACTCGCAGCCAATTAGGATCTTTCCTATACCAGCCGCACCAGCACGAAATGAACCCGCAATCACGCGTTCTTCCGTGGTCGAGCGAGCCAAAAGCTCTGGTTGGTGCAATTGCACGTAACCTAGGTTCGAAAACGCCAATTCGCCTTGTTGCAAGTGCGAAATCTTGGCTTTGCCACGCTGGTGTGAATCGTCGTGATGCCTTCCTACCAGCAGGTAGCCCAGAAGAAGTGGAAAAAGTATCCCCTCTTCGTGCGACAGAGCTTTACCTAGAGCACCTAAAAAACGCTTGGAATCACACGAAACCAAATCACAACCTTGCCGATCAAGACGTAACTATTACAGTTCCTGCTTCTTTTGATCCTGCTGCTCGCGATCTAACTGCAGAAGCAGCACGTAACGTTGGCTTTGTGCACCTAACGCTTCTAGAAGAGCCACAAGCAGCGCTTTACAACTGGATCGATAACAGCAACGACAAATGGCGCGACGAAGTTGAAGTTGGCGACATCGTGCTTGTGGTCGATATCGGTGGTGGTACGACTGACCTTTCTTTGGTTGAAGTAACTGAAGACGACGGCAACCTAACTCTGAACCGTATCGCGGTAGGTGAACACATCCTACTTGGCGGTGACAACATGGACCTTGCACTTGCGTACCGCTTAAAGATGAAGCTAGCGCAAGAAGGCAAAGAGCTACAGCCATGGCAAGTTCAGGCAATGACACACGCATGTCGTGACGCGAAAGAAGCGCTATTGAACGACAGCGAACTTCAGTCAGTGCCAATTGTAGTACCAAGCCGTGGTTCTAAACTGCTTGGCGCAACGCTGAAAACAGAACTGACTCAAGAAGAAGTACAACAAACACTGGTTGACGGCTTCTTCCCTCAAGTTGCGATTGCTGATCACCCTGTTCAACGTAACCGTGGTGCACTAACGCAAATGGGTCTGCCTTACGCACAAGATGCAGGCATTACTCGTCACATTGCTGCGTTCTTGTCTAAACAAGCCAATGCTCTTTCTGCTTCAGGAAATGGCGCAGAAGCAACAGCCCAAGATTTCAACCCATTCGCTAACATGCCTGGTATGCCAGGTGCGGATGCAGCGCAGTCAGCTGACTTCATCAAGCCAACCGCAATCCTATTCAACGGTGGTGTTCTGAAATCGAAACTTCTAGCAACTCGTTTAGAAGACACGATCAACGAATGGCTAATTGAAGCAGATGCAGAAATGGCAAAACGCCTAACAGGTGTGGATCTAGACCTTGCGGTTGCTAGCGGTGCGGCTTACTACGGCTCTGTGCGCCGTGGACAAGGCGTTCGTATCCGTGGTGGTATTGCTTCGGCTTACTACGTGGGTATCGAAAGTGCGATGCCAGCGATTCCGGGCATGGCGCCTCCAATGGAAGCACTGTGTGTGGCACCATTTGGTATGGAAGAAGGCTCAAGCGTTGACGTACCAAGCCAAGAGTTTGGTTTGATCATCGGTCAGCCAGTTAACTTCCAATTCTTCGGCTCAACGGTTCGTCGTGATGACCTAGCAGGTACTCACCTAGACTACTGGGCACCAGAAGAGCTTGAAGAGCTTCCAGAAATCCAAGTAACGCTGCCAGTATCTGAAGGGCGCCGTGAAGGTGAAGTGGTTCCGGTAACCCTAGCCTCTCGCGTGACAGAGCTTGGTACGCTTTACTTAGAAGCCATTGCCGCTGATAACGGTCAAAAATGGCATGTTGAGTTCGATGTGCGCGAAGACGCGAAAAGCAACTCAAACGAAGAAGAATAAATAGAAATCAAACGGCATCCAATCGGGTGCCGTTTTTAAATACACGAAGGTTTGTATGGCATCTCCTCGTTTTCTTGTTGGTATTGACCTTGGCACCACAAACACTGTGGTGGCGTACTGTGAAATCACCGACAACCTTGAACAATCCGAAGTATCCCTATTCGACATCGACCAATTGATTGGTCCGGGTGAAGTGGTTCGTAAGCCACTGCTGCCCTCTTTCCGCTATCACCCAGCGGTTGGTCAAATCTCCCCTTCTGACCTGACACTCCCTTGGGAAAACGAAACTGTATCTGGCGACATTAGTAATGTGATCGTGGGTGAATGGGCTCGTGAATTAGGCGCAAAGGTAGAAGGACGTCAGGTATCCAGTGCAAAAAGCTGGCTATCGCACCAAGCAGTGGATCGTAGCTCAGATATTCTTCCTTGGGCTGGTGCGCAAGACGTAGATAAAGTCTCACCTGTCATTGCCAGTGCAAGCTACCTCAACCACATTCGCCAAGCATGGAACTACCGTCACCCTAGCAACAAGCTAGAAGACCAAGATATGGTTGTGACCGTTCCAGCTTCGTTCGATGAAACCGCTCGTAAACTCACGCTTGAAGCGGCTGAGCTGGCAGGTTTAAAGAAAATCGTCCTGCTCGAAGAGCCACAAGCCGTATGTTACGACTGGTACGCACGCCACCAGCAAACCGCAGCTGATGAACTCAAAGAGTTACCGCTGATTCTGGTGTGCGATGTGGGTGGTGGTACCACCGACTTAAGCTTGATTGAAGCAAGTTTCTCTTCACAAAATGAGCTAGCCCTTGATCGTATTGGCGTTGGCGAGCACTTGATGCTTGGCGGTGATAACCTCGACTTAGCATTAGCGCACCTTGCAGAGAGCCGCCTTTCTCAAAATAAAGGGGAACAAAGTAAGAAGCTCACTGCAGCAAGCCTGACTAAGCTGATACAGCAAACTCGCAAGGCGAAAGAAAACCTACTTTCAGCGAGTGCACCTGAAGAAGTAAAAATCACCATGCTAGGCAGCGGCTCGAAACTTCTTGGTGGAACAAAGAGTATTGGGCTGAGCAAACAAGAAGTACACCAAATCGCTTTGGATGGCTTCTTCCCGCTTTCTGATTTCAGTGAAGTACCAGACAAACGTCGCAGCGCCGTTGTCGAGTTTGGCCTTCCATACGTTGCTGACCCAGCAGTGAGCAAACACGTAGCCGAGTTCTTAACGACGCATCAGCAAGTGTCTCGTGCCGCTCTCAGCATTGAAGACGACAAACAAAACGCCATTCCAGTCGGTTTGCTACTTAATGGTGGTGTGTTCAACAGTGAGCTTGTGACAGAACGTGTCACTACCCTCCTTTCCAATTGGCGCGGTGCTCCGGTTACGGTATTAGACAACCCACATCCAGATTGGTCTGTTGCGCTAGGTGCCGTTGCATTTGGTAAAGCACGTCGTGGCGCACAACTTAAAATTGGTGGTGGTGCAGCGCGTTCTTACTTCTTACATCTTCAAGAGAAGAACAAGATGGGTAAAGCGCTCTGTTTGCTCGCAAAAGGCACAGAAGAAGGTCACGAGATCCGCTTAAGTGGTCGTCGCTTCTCACTTACCCTAGGTGAGCCCGTTCGCTTTAACCTGCTGACTTCTACCCACGATACCTTAACCAATAACACCGCCATTCAAAACGGTGTGATGGTTGACGTTGATCCCGACTTGTTTGCCCCTCTGCCGCCTTATATCACCACCCTTGAAGGTGAAGGAGCCGAACTGCAAGCCAACCAAAAAGAGCGCGTAGAAGTACAACTGGCGTGTCAGTTGACGGAAGTCGGCACGCTTAAGATGGAATGTGTCAGCGCGGAAGACGATAACAAACGTTGGGAGCTGGAATTCGAAGTTCGTAACAAGCAAACTGACGACAGTGAACAAGTTAAACTTCACCCTAAGTTGAACGAATGTAAGGAGCTGATCGCTCGCCTTTACAGCGGCAATAAGAAAAGCGCGGAAAGCAAAGAGATCAAAACCTTAGCCAAAGATCTTGAGAAGAAACTTGGCAAGCGCGATGAGTGGGATTTCACGACCCTACGTCAACTGTTCGATACCTTTGCACAAGGTCGTAAACGTCGCCGTCGCTCTGAACAGCACGAGAAAAACTGGCTTCGTTTGGCAGGGTTTGCACTGCGTCCGGGCTTTGGCGATCCAACCGACTCATGGCGCATTGAACAAGTTTGGGGTCTCTACCAACAAAACATTCAGTTTAAGAACCATCAAGGTTGGACTGACTGGTGGGTGTTCTGGCGCCGTATCGCAGGTGGATTAAGCCAAGAGCAACAAGAGAACATCTTGGCGGATATCGCGAAATTCCTACACCCTGGCGCGATGAAAAACCCACAATCAGCCAAAGCGGCACAAGACATGGGTTATGAATCCATGGTTCGATTGGCGGCATCGCTTGAACACCTAGAAGTCGAAGACAAAGTTCTATTAGCAACGTGGTTCTTGAGCAAAGCCATCAACCACAATCAGTTCGAACAAGCGCACTGGTGGGCAATGGGTCGCTTGGCATCGCGTACGCCTTTGTATGGCAGCCAGCATAATGTCATTCCTCGCGAACAAGCGGAACAGTGGTTACCTAAGCTGTTGGAACAGAACTGGCAGAAAGAGCCAATGATCGCTTTCGCGGCCGTAATGATTTGTCGTAAGACGGGCGACCGCCTATTTGATATCTCTGACGACTACCGTGAACAAGTTCTCACTAAGCTCAAGCAAAGCAAGGTACCTGAATCTTGGGTATCACTGGTTGAAGAAGTCAAAGAGCTATCTGAGAGCGAATCGAAGCGTATCTTCGGTGACGCACTACCAAGCGGTCTGACGCTGGTAAATAACTAAGCTCCCATGCTTATAAGCGCAACAAAGCCCTTCAAGTGAAGGGCTTTGTTTTATCTGATTCTAATAGCTGATGAAAGTCGGCTCGTTAGTTCATTTCCGTATTGATCACCACATCACGCGTTTCATTATCCATATCACTGATGCCAACAACTGAGATTTCACGGTCAGATAAATTCTCAATCATGCTGTCTTCTAACCCACCGTCCGTCATCCACGCATAGAATTTTTCTGCAATACGATCCGAACCTTCCCCGACAAACGTTAATGTGACCTTCTTCATTTGTGACACTCCATCAATTTACGATTCAGCCACTTAAGCGTAGTATGTTTCGTAAATATCGACATAAATCAGGACTAACTTCTTTTATGAGTATCGAAAAATTTGACGCGATTTATCAGCGCGCTGCCGAGCGTAAAGGTGGTGAAGATCAACTTGAAGCGCTTTTGTCTCATCCACTAAGCAAAGAAGAATTGGCAGCGATTCCCGACGACCGTTGGTTGGCCGCTTTTTCGATGAAGGTATTCCAAAGTGGGATTTCGTGGAGCGTGGTTCGCAACAAATGGCCGAACTTCGAAGAAGTATTCTTCGGATTTAAGATTGAGCCGTTGTTGATGCTGTCAGACGAGCAATGGGAAACCAAAGCAACCGACAAACGCATTATTCGCCACCTCACCAAAGTCATGTCGATTCCTGCCAACGCTCGTATGATCCACGAAGCAAAAATCGAATACGGCTCGTTTGGCAAAATGGTTGCCGATTGGCCGCAAGAGAAAATCACCGACCTATGGGCATATTTGAAGAAACACGGTAATCGCCTAGGTGGAAATACCGGTCCTTACACACTTCGCCAAATGGGCGTTGATACCTTTATCTTGTCTAGCGACGTTGAGGCTTACCTGCGTAATTGCAAGATCATTGAAGGTGGCAAAGACACTAAAAAGTCGCTCGACGCCACCAACAAAGCGTTTGTGCAATGGCAACAAGAAAGTGGCAGAAGCCTGTCTGAAATCAGCCAAGTTATTGCGTTCAGCACCGGCGATAATCGCATTTAACCGAGATTAAACCCAAAATACAAACGGCGCACTGATCATTGGATTTAGTGCGCCGTTTTTATGTTCATTGGTTAAAGTACAGACTTACTTTGAAGCCAGTGATTCCCACTCAGTCAGTATCTGCATAATGCGGTGAGAGTCTTCCCATGTTGCACAAGGGTTTTCTAACGAGGTACGCCCCTCCTCAACCGCTTGGCGAATAGTGCGCACTTGATAGAAGAAAGCGTCCCCAGCTGCCGGTACAAACACTTCACGCTTCGACGTCTCGTAAATTTCCACACTAAACTGGTTATCTTGCGTTGGGAGCCATGGGTTCGAGTCTAACGTAATACAGCCTTTGCTACCCAGAATGGTGAATTGGTGTTTCAATCCGTGATCTTCGGCGGTATGCACGCTCGCCGTTTGTTGCTCACCGAATTGCATCATCAAGCTCGATTCACAGATATTCCCATCGTTACCTCGTCGACCAATCGCCGTCATAGAGCGGTTTCCAAAGGCTTGTTCACCCAACATGGTTTTCACCACCAAGTGCACCAATGATATTGGGTAGCAACCTAAATTATACAAAGCACCTTTGCTGTCTGGATTAACAAACTGCGCAATCGACGCAATATAAGAAGTATGGATGGAGCGAAGTTCACCGATCTCTCCCGATTTAAGCACCGAAAGTAACTCGCTGATCAACGGGTGATGCAAGTACATCAAGCCTTCAGCAAAGAATACCTTGTGCGATTCGACTGCCTTTAGAGCCAGCTCAGTTTTTTCCATATCTACCGAAAGTGACTTCTCACAAAGAATCGCTTTACCCTGCTCTGCCGCTTTGACGATAAAGTCATGATGAAGGTGATTTGGCAGTGCGATGTAAATAATGTCGACTTGTTCATCGGCAATCAACGCATCGTAATCGGTGAAGGTATTCTCGATGCCATATTGCTCAGCAAATGCATTCAAGTTCCGTTCCGAACGTCCAGCAACTGCGTAGAGCTTACTCTTGTCATCGCCTTGGATTGCCTCTGCCATGACACCTGAGATAAAGCTTGTGCCTAAAATGCCCCATTTCATGTTCACGTCTCCTATTGCGCTTGAGTTTCGAATGCTTGGACTAACTCTGCCATTTCAGCTGCAATGAACGCTTGTGTATGCGGCATAGCAAAATGCGCTTCAATCGCGGCGCGGTTTTCATATCGCTCCCAAAGAATCACACGCAGTGGGTCTTTCGAATCGTAGGTCGCATTCGCTTGCAAACACCCAGCTTCGCTCTGCATATCAAGGCAAAATTGTTCAATGGTCTCAACCACTTGTTGTCTTGGCTTATCGGCATTCATTTTCAGTTCGGCGGTAACAAAAATCGTCTTGCTCATGATGGATCTCTTTCTCCACTCTTAATCATACGTCCACTGTAATTAACCTCATATGATTGATAAACTCTGCTTTAGTTATTTTTTTATCAACTCTGGGTGTGCAATGGACAAATTAACAAGCATGAAAGTTTTTGCTTACGTGGTCGAACATCGCAGCTTTCGTAACGCCGCACACCACTTTGATATTTCACCAACCATGGTTGGCAAGCACGTGAGCTTTCTTGAGCAAAGCTTAGGTACACAGCTAATTCATCGCACCACGCGCAAACAGTCCCTAACTGAAGCTGGCAGACTCTACTATCAAGAGTGCCATCGCATTATTGAAGACATCACCAACGCAGAGAACTTAATCCAGACGCTTATTAACCGTCCAACCGGAACAGTGAAAGTTAACTGCCCTGTCACTTATGGCAAAAAGGTCATTGCACCCATCGTGGCTGACTTCTTAGCAGAATTTCCCGATTTAAACGTTGAGCTGATGTTGGATAACAATTTGATTGACCCATATCGAAGTGAAGCAGACGTGATTATTCGTATCGGAGAGTTAGTCGATTCGTCGTTAGTCGCAAGAAAGCTGGGTGAATACCACATGACTTATTGCGCTTCCCCCTCTTATCTTGAGCAGCATAAGCCTATCCAGTCACTTGAAGATTTAGAGCATCATCATTGTTTGGGCTTTCACTATCACCAAGGGGAAAGCCAACAAGTGGTGAATATGCCATCTAATACCTTTGGAAACCGCAACACCCGATTAACGTCTAATAACGGTGATGTGCTGAAGTTTGCCGCGTTAAAAGGCTCTGGCGTTCTGCTGCAACCAAAGATCTTAGTTGAACAAGAAATCCAATCTGGCGCATTGGTGGAAATTCTCCATCAACATACTCCCAAGCCAAAGCCGATCCACCTGCTTTACCGTTCAAAACAGCTTTCCCTTAAAAATCGTACTTTTGTCGAATTTGTTCTTTCTGAGATAAACTAACCTACCTCTCGTCGCCAAAAGCCGATTTTATTTACCCTGATAAACTTCTCCAGTGCGTTAGTGATACAAATGCCACACTCACCAGAGGGAATTCACGATTGAGGGCATCATGTTCCACGCCTTATTCCAACACGTATTTCATCTCTTCTTATTGAGAGAAGGCTTACTTTTTGTGTGAGAATGAATGAGTTTCTCCTGCAATTTTAAGCAACTTGTTTTATATATTAGAACCGAACCATTCATCGCATAACTTCATTCTTTTTCAATACCTTTACAACCATAATTTTATTCCAGAATAGCAGACTATAAAAACACATATTCGGAGGTTGGTTGTGCGTAATACCAAAGGTTTTACACTGATAGAATTGGTGGTTTGTATCGTCATTCTTGGCGTGGTAAGTGTCGTTGCGCTCCCAAAATTTCTTGGTATCCAGAAGGATGCACGCATCGCTGTCTTGTATGGTGCACGTGAGGCGCTGATGACCGCCAACAATCAGGTCTACGCAAAAGCCGTGATCCAGTCGCAAGAAAACGTCGATTCTGGAGAGCTGATGAACATTGACTTGGACAACGACGGCGTTAACGATTTGATTGGCTATTACGGCTATATTAAGAATGTGATTCCGGCTCACGATTTGGCGGGATTTGATCCTCAGTTAACCATCAATCGCTTGTATGGCGTCGAAGACGAAGAAGAACCCTACTTTCTTATCGGCTTCGCAAATAAGCCTGTCGACATTTTTCATCTTTGCTACGTAGAGGTGTATTATCCGAAAACCGCAGGTGGTCAAATAAAATACGGAATTCAAACCAGAGACTGCTAAAACCGATAAAAACCAGCTTCAAGAGTGATACTTTTGGAGCTTTTCCCCGTCTTTGAGACAGAACTTCGCAAAAATAGCATTTAACAATAATTTCACAATATCTTGTTACATCCTCGCCTTTCAGCAATACATAAGGTTGCGATTCATAGAGCCTCTATAAAATCGATACATTGTGTTGTTTTTCATTTCGCTCAAAAATTATGCTTGTAAACTCATCCATTCGCTCAATAATGGTTCCATAATAAATTCAATAATTTAAGCAGGAGGCGAAATGAGAATATTCTGGCAGCTACGTTGGTATTTCCAACTAAAGTGGAAGCAGTATGTGGGGTCAATCCTACTATTTGCCGTCATTTCCGCCCTTCAGCTTGTCCCTCCCAAAGCGGTCGGCATTATTGTTGATGGCGTGGTCGATAATACCCTCGAAACCAGTACCTTAGTGATGTGGTTATTAGGACTTATCGTGCTATTTTTTGCAATATATGGCTGTCGAATTCTATGGCGGATATGGTTATTTGGCGCGAGTTGGGAATTAGGCACTATTTTGCGTAATCGCCTCTATCGTCATGTCTCTACTCAGCCCCCTCGATTCTTTGAACGATACAAAACCGGCGACCTAATGGCTCGTGGTACGAACGATGTGCGCAACATTGTCATGACTGCTGGTGAAGGCGTTTTGACCGCAGCCGATTCTCTGATCACTGGTATCGCTGTACTGATCATCATGGTGACGCAAATCAGTTGGAAGCTAACCGCAATGGCACTATTGCCGATGCCGTTTCTTGCCATCATTATCTTCTTCATCGTACGTATTCTGCATAAACGATTCAAAATCGCACAAGAAGCCTTCTCTACGATGTCAGACATGACTCAAGAGTCACTAAATGGCGTGCGTATGCTGCGTGCTTTTGGGTTAGAAAACCAAGAGCAGCAACGTTTTGAAGAGGTTGTCGATGATACGGGTGAGAAGAACATCGCCGTTGCTCGTGTCGATGCACGCTTCGACCCAGCGATTCAGCTGACCATCGGCATGTCTTTCTTTTTGAGTGTTGCTTCTGGTGCCTACTTAGTTGACCAAGGTGATATCACACTCGGGGATTTGACCGCCTTTACTATGTATTTGGGCCTTATGATCTGGCCGATGCTGGCATTCGCATTCCTGTTTAATATCTTGGAAAGAGGCTCTGCTGCGTGGAACCGTCTGCAAGAAATCTTCGACGAGAAGCCAGAGATCGTCAGTGGTGAAACGCCATTAGGCACTCAACCTTTGCCTTTGCAGATCAAGATTGACGAATTCCACTGGTCTAAAGAGCTGCCACCAGCACTAACTGATGTTCACATCACCCTTGAGCCAGGAAAAATGCTCGGCATTGCGGGACCTGTCGGTAGTGGTAAATCCACGTTACTAACCTTACTGCTTCGCCAACACGATATGGATAACGGTACGATTCAATTTGGTGATGTCAAAATTAAGGACGCAGTTTTGCCAGAGTGGCGAGAGCGTTTCGCAGTGGTTAACCAAAGCCCGTTCTTGTTCTCTAAATCTATCTTCGAAAACATTGCTCTGGGCAACCCTAGCGCATCAAAAGAAGACGTTTATCGAGCAGCCAAACTGGCTTGTATTCACGACGATATTGAGAAGTTTCCTGAAGGCTATCAAACAGAAGTGGGTGAAAAAGGCATCACCCTCTCTGGTGGTCAGAAACAACGTATCGCTATTGCACGCGCTATGCTGCTCAATGCCCAAGTATTGGTATTGGATGATGCCCTGTCTGCTGTGGATGGTCGTACCGAGCACCAGATTCTAAAGAACTTAGAAACTTACTACCGTGAGCAGTCATTGATTGTTATTGCCCACCGCCTCACTGCTCTGGAAGCAGCAGAAGAGATTGTGGTGCTCAATCACGGACACATTGCCGAGCGCGGCCAGCATGGGACACTTCTGGAACGTCAGGGGTGGTATGCGGAAATGTACCAGTACCAAAAACTAGAACAGGCAATGGAGGACTAATCATGAAGCAATCGACAACGTTTAAACGGTTAATGTCTTACCCATTGTCGCAGCCAAAACCCATGCTAAAAGGCTTGGCACTACTGTTTATCGCGGCGTTAGCCAGCGCTGGTGGGCCATGGCTTGTTCAATACTTTATTGATGAACACATCGCTAAAGGGGATTACTCGCGCGACATTTTAATATCACTCGCAGCAGGCTACATTGCCTTACAACTTATCTCGGCGGTGTTTCAATACTTCCAATCATTGCAATTCAGTATTGTGGCAACCAACACGATCAAAACGATTCGCAAGCAGGTTTTCTCTGGTGTGATAAAGCAGCCTTTATCGGCATTTGACTACACTCCTGCGGGTAAGTTGGTGTCTCGAATCACCAACGATACAGAATCGCTGCAACAGTTTTATGAGTTACTTATCGCCACCGTGGTGAAAAACGCAGTGATGATCTTGGTGATGTTGGGCGTGATGTTTTACATGAGTTGGAAGTTGACCATCGTCTTGTTGGTACTGCTACCAATCGTGATCGGCTTTATGTACTTGTTCAAAAAGCTCAGCACAGAAAGCTATCGAAACATGCGTGATCTGCTGACCGACATTAACGCCAATTTGAGTGAATCCATTCAAGGAATGAGTGTGGTGCAGTTAATGCTGCAAGAAGAACGTTTCAACAAACAGTTTAACGGCCTAACCGACGACCATCTGGTTGCCTCTAAAAAAGTGATTCGCTTGAATGGCTACCTCTTACGCCCCCTGATGGATTTACTTGCAGGCCTTGCCCTACTCTCTCTTGTGGCTATTTTTGGCTTTAATGGTGTCGAACTGATTGGTGTGGGTGTCCTGTACGCTTTCATCAGTTACCTAGCGCGCGTAACCGAGCCTTTGATCGAGATGACACAGCAGTTGGCATTGCTTCAGCAAGCATTGGTATCGAGTGAGCGTGTATTCGAGTTGATCGATGCGAAAGAGCAAACTTACGGCGATGACCATAAGCCACTGCAAACTGGCGCGATTGAGCTTAACAACCTAACTTTCAGCTACGATGGCAAACAAGACGTCTTGAAAGACATTTCGCTGAAAGCATCGCATCAAGACTTTATTGCGCTTGTTGGCCACACCGGTAGCGGTAAGAGCACTCTCGCTTCTTTGCTCATGGGGTTCTACCCAACCGAAATCGGTGAACTGCTGATTGATGGGCGTCCGTTGAAGTCTTTAGGCAAAGACGTACTGCGCAAAGACGTTGCCATGGTTCAGCAAGACCCACATATTCTCCCTGCCAGTGTGCGTGAAAACGTCTCTTTGGGAAGAACGATAGAAGATGTGCAGATTTGGGATGCACTTGAAAAAGTGGGATTAGCTGAACAGATTCGTTGTTATCCGAATGGATTGGATACTCAGCTTGGCCAAGGTGAAACAAACCTATCGGCAGGTCAAAAACAATTGCTTGCACTCGCTCGTGTACTTGTCGCTAAGCCTAAGATTCTGATTTTGGATGAGGCGACGGCAAACATTGACTCAGGTACAGAAGCGTTAATTCAAAAAAGCCTTGAAGTGCTTCGTCAAGATATGACGCTTGTAGTAATCGCTCACCGCCTATCGACGATTTTAGATGCCGACCAAATCATCGTTCTTCACCATGGAGATTTAGTAGAGAGCGGCACGCACAGAGCGCTGTTAAAACAAAATGGTCGTTACGCGCAAATGTACCAACTTCAACAAGCGAATCGTCATATTCAGCAAATCGAAGAGGAAGACGACAAGCAATTCGAGGAAGCTGTTTAAACAGCCTACACGACAAGCCAACACTGACTTTAAGCCCGTTAGCCATGCTGCGGGCTTTCTTTATGCTAAAGTTCCGTTAATAATCTAAACAATTTCTTTATTTCTTACCTATTATTGACATAACCACTCGCTATTACCTGTGAGGTCGTTGTAAAATCGCATTATTAACCGACTCGACTAACCTCAAGTAAAGCGTTCTGCGCTTAGCTTGGTTGCTCGCGTCTGCCTATTTCCATATTGCATATTAATTTCATGACGGAAGTCCATGGACCAAGATAAGTTTACTAACATCTATCGCTTGCCAGGTTCGCTACAAATACGAATCGCTAAATGGCAAAAAACTTTCCGCGGCACATCTGATTTAGTTCTTCATCAGGTGCTAATGGAACGTAATAAGCAATTCAAGAAGCCAAGCTTTTTACCCAAGAGCTGGTGTATTTCTCCTATCGATGAGAATGACATCACCATTACTCATCACGGTAAATACATTCAAACCGTCATGCGCACCATGATAGACAGAAAGGTCTCATATAAACGCCTTTTCTTGTCGCGAATGGAGGCAGAGAAAGGTGAAAAAGTCCTGCATGATTACAAGCTTGAATGGGTGAGAAAGCACAATCAGGTCGCTAAAAAGTACAACCAAATCAAGAAAAAGCAGTACATGAACTTTGCGAGAGAAGAGGAAGAGACACTTTACCCTTCTATCCCTAAAGGCGAGTTTGACAAAACACTGTGGAATAAATTGGTGGTTTCGACTTTTGGCCCCGAGAAAAAGTACAAGAACCCCCATTTTGTACGTAAAGCAGATTTCTAAAAAATCCCCCGACTGTTCGGGGGATTTTTTTATGCTTTCGACATATTAATAGTGACATTGTCACTAAAGGGTGAATCATGATTGTTATTAGCGGAGCGAGTGTGGCAATTGCACAGCACCCGCTGGTAATAAAGCTGCGGCGGTGAGAAAAGTAAGATGAGAGCCGCAGCGTTGTTGAACCAGTTAATGACGTGCGTCAGCGCCAAACTCTACTTCTTTATAGATATCGGCCAGTGACTTCTTACCTTGTTTGTCCTTGGCTGAACGCTTTCTTGGTTGGTAATGATACTCTTGGTCTTGCAAAGCTTCTTCATGTTCCTTTGCAGACTCTACGAATTCAGCATTCGCAAGTGCTTGTTGGCGTAAGCGGTTTACTCTTTCTAGGGTTTCCCACAACATACTTCACCTCCAAACGATTTACTGTATACATATACAGTGTTATTTATTCTGACCTCCTAGTCAATCTTTTGAGTCCCTTCACGGTTTGCTCCTCTACTCTCACATTAAGCCCATACCAGCATAGTGCTCTGGGTACTTGTGAATGATCTGTTTTAGATAGCCTTGATGATCACGCAAGGCATTCACGCACTCCCATTCAAAAAAATGGTT
>NZ_JAHGAH010001459.1:0-766 GCF_030248475.1 Vibrio sp. D173a | reverse complement strand
TCGTCTAGTTCTCGCTGGGCACAACCTAACGGCGTTTCGCCGGCTTCCGTTGTTCCTGCGGGAAGCTCTAGGATCCATTTTATAAGAGAAGGTCGAAATTGGTTAATTAGAATGACCTTTCCTTCGGACGTGATTGGGAGTATGACGGCTGCGCCGGGATGTTGGGTTGTGGTATGGGTTATCGAAGCCCCGGTAGGTAATGTAACACTCTCTTCTACAAGTGAGATGCTCTTCCATTTGTGGATTATTGTTTTCATGCAGTGGTAGCCACTTTCCTTGCCAATTGTCGGATATATAAGACGTCGACCACCTTAACGCCAAACATGTCGAAAATAAAAGAAAATTTCCGAATGGGTTCACACTCACTCATCACACATTGTGACTCTATTCTCAAATTTGGAATCTTTGATTACACCAAAATTACCAACCTAACCATCTGATATAAATGCGACTCAACAAAAAAATACACTTGTAACAAAGTGCTAACAAATGTATAAAAACATATCTACAATCATAATTATCTTGAACGTTTCCGGAGTTTTGCTGTGATGAACCCTTCTGTATCTTCCCATGCTGACAAAGCATTGCTCTCCGAACGAATCAATAAGCTTGCTCAGGCTTTATCTGACGGTGTTTACGAACGTGAAGACACCATCAAACTTTGTTTATTAGCTGCACTCGCAGGGGAGAGTGTTTTCTTGCTTGGTCCTCCTGGTATCGCGAAAAGTCTAATCGCGAAACGTTTAATACAAGCTTTTGATAACAG
>NZ_JAHGAH010001458.1:0-428 GCF_030248475.1 Vibrio sp. D173a | reverse complement strand
GCTGGTGGGAGAGAAATGGTTCTCTGTGATCCAGAGTGCGTTTGATCCTAAAGATGACGATGGTCACGAGATCTCACTGAAAAATGGTCGCAAGGTGCGTCTGGCGATCTCCGCATCCGCTACCGGTCAGCTGATCTTAATTACCGATCTGACAGAACCTCGACTGCTTCAAGCTCGTGTGAGTGATCTGCAACGTCTCTCGTCATTGGTTAATGATATGCTGTTGTTCGCCAAAGGTGGTGCCAACAAGGTCGTAAAGCCATTTACCGTGTCAGAACTGATCGCGGAATATCAGCCCATGGTTGAGACGGCACTCAAGACCAACAGCATAGATTACTGCCAAGAAGTCGAAGGCGAAGAGACCCAGATGTTTGGCAATGCCAATGCAATCGCCTCTGCTCTGAGTAATCTGGTGCTTAATGCCGTGC
>NZ_JAHGAH010001457.1:0-765 GCF_030248475.1 Vibrio sp. D173a | reverse complement strand
GCCGGACATACCGACAATTACTTTCTTTTGGCTGTTTCCAGAGCTGATATCTGACATGTCTAAACACCGTTACTATTACTTGGTCGCAGATTCTAACAGAAAGAGAAACAACGTGACAGATCCGAGACCGGAATCACAGTTTCTTTTGCACAAGAAGTGTGCTGACTTTTTGGATGAATCTGATGAAAGCGAGGCGAGTCGCTAGGATGTGAGACCTATATGTGGCATAGTCGCTCATAATCCAAGACCTGAGATGAAAAAATGTCTGAACAAGATGAATTTATGCAAGAAGAGCAGTTGATTGAGATTATTGAGAATCAGCTAGAAGATGGCCAACCGATCAAAGTAAAAGAGACGTTAATGCGTCTGATGATGACAGGTCACTCTCGCGAAGATGCTATTGCTGCAATGGCATGTGCGCTTGCTATCGAAGTATTTGATGTGATGAAGAACAATGCTGAATTTAACCAGAAGCGTTACTCAGAGCATCTAGATATGCTGCCAGATCTAAGCTTTATGGAAGGCGAATAAAAAAATAGCCGTGCAAACGTTTGCTCTTAGACTAGCCTTATGAAATTTCCTGGACAACGTAAATCAAAGCACTATTTTCCGGTTCACGCTCGTGACCCATTAGTGAGTCAATCTCAGAACAGCAAGAAGATGTCTCGCACTCATATTATCGGTATTGACCAAACTCTGGTGGATATTGAAGCGAAAGTAAGTTCAGAACTGATTGAGAAGTACGGTTTAAGTAAAGGCCATTCA
>NZ_JAHGAH010001456.1:0-626 GCF_030248475.1 Vibrio sp. D173a | reverse complement strand
ACGTTCAAGAACCAAGGTCATATCTTGTTTGGGCTCAATACCCACTTCTGCACACTCCTTAGAGAAGAAGTTCCAATGTGCCTCTTGCCACCATGCTAAAGACAAATCACCTTCGCCTTCTGATTTGGCAAATTCAGCGGTTACCTCGTTGTAAGGGCACTGGGTTACGGAGTCTATTTCGATGATGCAAATCGGATTACCGTGCCAGTCGACAACCACTTGCAGGTGACCAACTGTAGGCATCGGCTCTTCGCCAGACTCGTACCAGTAAGCCATGCTGCAGGTTGCGGTTTTCTTACCTTGCTTGATAAGTTCAGCACACAAGTTGGCATTGTATTCGTCGCCGCAAAAGTAGTCAGAGCTGAAAGATTGGTACTTAAGGCGTGTTTGTTCTGGGAGTGAATTGAGAAAGTTGTCTAAGTAGAGTTGCGATCTATCGTCCATGAGAGCCTAACTGTTTGAAATAATGGGTTGTATGGTAACTCACTCAAGAATATCACAACTCGGTTAGGCTCAGATGAACTTCTACCTTTTAGAGATGAGCATAGCTTGCACTAGGCTTGATTTTTTTCTTTAAAGTGGTGAAAATACAACCATCATTTCTCGAGGAGTTTACGCCAATATGA
>NZ_JAHGAH010001455.1:0-1050 GCF_030248475.1 Vibrio sp. D173a | reverse complement strand
TGGTAGCATTAAACTTGCAGAGCGAGATTCACCACGTTGGCCATTTGATTCAACCACCATCCAAGCAAAGGTAACATTGCCTTCAATCCCGGCTTCTAGGCCAACATAGAAATCGCCATGTGGGCTGGCTTGAGTCGCGTTGTTCACGCGATTAACGGCACCTTGATAGGTCTCTTGATTACTCATTGGTTGGTCAGCAACACCACTGGCAACGCTAACGCCTTGAAAGTCAAACTCTTGATTTGGGAAAGCGGCATCAAACGCACTTTTTACCGCGTTGATTTTGGCTGGGTTGAGTGACGCAATAATGACTGTTTTCATGATTCTCTTTCTTATTCGTTATTTTGTTAGTGCTTTTTGTGGCGATGCGCTCCATCGATCCTGATGGCTTTTATACCATATACCGAGCTCCTCTAGTGGCATCGGTTTGCCAAAATAATAGCCTTGCAAAAGGTCGCACTCTGCTTCAACTAACCATTGATGCATAGCTTGGGTTTCAATGCCCTCAGCCGTTACCTTTTTACCTTGAGCGTGACATAGCTCGATTACAGGTTTCACTATGTTTTGATTATCGGTTTCAATTAAGGTCTCTAAGAAGCCCTTATCCAGTTTGATTTTTTGTGTTGGATACTGAACCAGTTGGGTGATAGAGGTAAAGCCAGAGCCAAAATCATCAATCGCGAGCATATAGCCCATTCGAGACAGCTCGTTGAGCAGAGGGAAACCTTGAGCACCCGATTCAAAGGTCTCTGTTATCTCGAAGTCGATCAAGTGAGGTGGAATGTTGTGAGCGTCAGCATGCTGATCGATGAACTCTGCCAAGTGCGTGGTTTCAATACCCGCAGAGGAGAGGTTGATCGAGAGCTGAACCGGGTGTTCGAAGTGTGACTGTAGGCGGTCGAAATCGTTAAAGGCGTGCTCAATAACCCATTTATCGACCTGCTCAAATAGCCCTGTCTGTTCGGCAATAGGGATGAATTCATCTGGAGCAAAAACCCCTAACTGCTTCGAATGCCAGGGCAGTAAGACCTCAAAACCGATCACGGTCTC
>NZ_JAHGAH010001454.1:0-554 GCF_030248475.1 Vibrio sp. D173a | reverse complement strand
TCACCGTCTTCTAATTTTTGCTCTGTATCTGATGTCCAAGTTTTCAGCTCAATTTGTGCTTTGGGAAAGGTTTTCGAGAGCTCCCGAAATAAACTTAAACCTGAGAACTCGAGTGTGTAAGCGAAGAAAGCGAGGGTAATTGGCCCTTCATAGGTAGCCGGGTCGAATGTCACTGGTGAGGTAGCGGTGTGCAAGAGCGACAGAGCTTGCTCAATCTTGGGCAAAATAGATTTGCTGTAATGCGTTGGCCTCAACCCTTCCGTGGTGCGTTCAAAAAGTGGGTGTCCTAATTGTTCTCTTAGCTTGGTCATTTGCTTGCTGACGGCGCTCTCTGAGATCCCCAGCTTTATCCCTGCTCTCTTAAGGCTATTCGACTGACACAGTAATACAAAAGTCCGCAGTAAGTTCAAGTCTATACTTTCCATTTCAGCAAGTCCTATTTTCCACGCTTTCCATTCTGGAAGTATAAAGTGATCACTATCGGCAGAGCAAATAAGACTCTTCCAAATGACATTCACTTTGAAATACAAAGGTCGCTACTATGAAAAAACTAA
>NZ_JAHGAH010001453.1:0-657 GCF_030248475.1 Vibrio sp. D173a | reverse complement strand
TCAACGAGTTCGGTCTTTCACTGTGCCTACTTAATAACTACCAAGGCATTGTGCCAGATGGTCCATTGATTAGCCGTGGCTTACTGCTCAAGAACATGTCGTCAAGCCGAAACATCGCACAGCTCACCGAGGCATTTCATCGTTTAGAGCTAAGCTCTTTTGCACCATTTACTCTACTGGCTTTCGCTCCCAATTTGACGCAACACAACGGCTTGGTCGTCGCTTATAAGTGGGATGGAGTTCAGCAAAGTACTGTTGAGACCGATTCACCATTGTTTTCATCGGGCGTCGATTTGGCGAGAGTACAAGCCTACCGACAAGCAAAATACGACCAACTTATCTCTACGGGTAAAAACCAGCAAAACTTGCTGATGTTTCACTCTCATCATCACAGTGAACAACCCCATTTAGGTACCTGTATGCATCGCTCAGATGCCCAAACAGTCAGCTTTACCCACTTACGTAATTTGCACGGTCACGCCTCTATGTTTTATGCACCCGGCTCGCCTTGTGAACCAATCAACCCATGTCAGATAAATCAACAGCGCTTTACCTTCGATTTATCACCAGCAATCAACCTATAGATGGAGCCCATCATGAGAAAACTCATCACCATGGTCATGCTACTTGTTAGCCCGTACGTATTTGCCGCCGACG
>NZ_JAHGAH010001452.1:0-743 GCF_030248475.1 Vibrio sp. D173a | reverse complement strand
CAAACTCGTCGTGTTCATCAAACCTATTCATTGGCGAAGTGGAGTCTTCCCTACGCCTTTACGATAGAGCCGGGCGAAACACGCGACTTTGGCCTCGGTCTTGTTTATCAGGATTAATTGGGACTTCCTTGATGTAACGACAGCACAGATTCAGGTCGATGTTATCGATCTCCTGAGGTTGTGAACCACCGTAAACGTGCACAATAATGTTGGCTTTACGCCCAGGGTAAAGCACCTCTTGTTGGAGTACTGAATCTACCTTCGCCGATCCAATACCAAAACTTGCTAGCGTTTTCTTTAAGAACGACATATGCACCTCCTTTAAAGCACCATCTTAAGCCTGAAAGAGGTTCAAACTCAAATATACTTCTCACACAATTTTAGCTGTAATTGACGGCAATTTTTAACCCAAGCGTCGATCGTTTAGTCAGATGATGATAATCTGTTATTGATATGTACGCATATCATTATCCTGATTCATGATTGGATTGGCGAGAGCCAGACGAGCCAAACTTCAAGCAATTGCGGCGCAGCTCATTTTGGATCAGGCCATTAAATTGGCAATGGATATGCCTGACCGTTAGGTAACTCAATGCGACCAACAGCTGTCAGGTTTTCGCACACCAACCGTAGTGCGTTGCGTCGTCGTAGTGGCTTTGTTGCTGCTCCAACGGCAAAGAAAGTGGCTCCTACAATCACTCTTGTTGAGAAGACTGCTCTGCTTACGTCTAGCTCTGCAAAAG
>NZ_JAHGAH010001451.1:0-1282 GCF_030248475.1 Vibrio sp. D173a | reverse complement strand
TTAGATCATGATTGTGGTCATGTCTTTATGGGATCTTATCGATTGGTCAGAGTAGATAATAGACAGATATCAGTGATCCAACAGACAGAATAATAGTGAACTCCTCGGATTTTTCACGGTTAAATGATATTAAAGGACAAACGATTGCGTGAAGAATAGGAAGTAACCATGCCAAATTTAGTTCTTGAGTACTCAAACTCGGTGGATGAGCGAGTGAATGTACAAGGTTTGCTAGAAGATCTCCATCAAGTTGCATTACACTGTGGGTTGTTTGATGCGCCTTCTGTTAAGTCTCGTTCACTGCGTTGCCATAATTGGCTTGTTGGGGAAGAGGACGACAGTGTGGACTTTATTCATATCAGTTTTGAGTTACTTTCTGGCCGTACTGAAGAGCAGAAAAGAGAGCTGTCACGCGCGTTAATGGTGGTGCTGCAAGAGCAAGCCAGCCATGTAAGAAGCCTGACAGTGAACATTCGTGATATGGACATCAACTGTTTTCAAAAAGTGATCAATTAATTTTTGCAGCCCAGTTTGGCCGCATCCAAATTAGAGTGTATTTAAGATGTCGATGAAAGAGTTACTGTTTTCCTTTAAAGGACGAATCAACCGAAAAACCTATTGGATTTGGAACGTATTCTATTACGTAGCCATCACTGGCTTTGCATCGGGGATTTCGGTGCTGTTCCCTGCATACTCTTACATCTTATTACCTGTGTTTTTGTTGATGTTGGTTATTCCAGATCTGGCGGTAACAGCGAAGCGTTGGCACGACCGTAACAAATCAAACATGTGGCTACTGTTGAATGTGCCTTTGGTATTGGGTCGCTTGGCTTCGCCAATGGCCGCTACAACAACAGATACTGTCTCTCCACTGCATATGGTCGCAACGGTTGCAGCACTGGTGTGTGGTGTGTGGATCTTAGTGGAGTGTGGCTTGTTGAAAGGTACGGAAGGTCGTAACGACTATGGTGATGAGCCGCAGTAACTCGCAACCTAGCGTATAACAGATTTAAGAAAAGGAGGCATTGCGCCTCCTTTTTTGTGCCTGTTCCCTAAGGGTTAGTCTGTTTGAGAGTCAGTCTACTGATTTAGGTTTGAAGGGGATAACATTGGCGGTTGGTGGCTCTGATATTGCGCCGTTGCCTTGAAGTGCCTCTTGGAATTTACACACCTGACAACGGAGTTCTCGCATCAACACCACGTTGGTATGGTGTGGGTTCTTACAGCGGCTCACCACCAAGTCGATGTGGCTTTGCTGGGCGCGCAGTCGGTCTTGCATGAT
>NZ_JAHGAH010001450.1:0-683 GCF_030248475.1 Vibrio sp. D173a | reverse complement strand
GCGCCGTGTTTCGCGCCTTTCTCGCGTAGCTCTAAGCGCTGGTGGACACCAAAGCGGTGCTGTTCATCAATAATGACCAAAGCAAGATGATGAAACTCAACATGCTCTTGGAAAAGGGCGTGAGTAGGGTCGAGCTCTACTTCAACGTCATCTTCGAAACGCTTAGCTGATAAGCTTGGTTCTGTAGAACGTTGCCATCTAGGCCTATAACAATACGTTGTCCAGCACCTAGTGCGCCTACTAGGCTTAAAATTGTCATATCCATATTTACCCCTAAACCCACTTTTAAGTGGCGTGTCAAAAAAGCGACACGTAAAAAATGCTAATTAGATAAAATATAACACCTAACCCAATGCAATTCATAGTTCACACTCATTCATTTAACAAAAACATATACAGACTAATGACAAAGATCACACCAAATGATAGTCTTCACACCCTAAACAGCGACATAAGTTATTGTGTTTCTTGAAGATAAAGAATATGGCAACTGGTAAGATTTGTTAAAACAATCGACAAACGGTTTACCAAAATGCTCGCCCAAAATCTTTGCTTCTTGTGGTCAAAGCTAGGCTGAGATCGTTAATTTTTTGGCGCTACATTTATAAACTTGCTGAGCGTTATTGGTTTGCAATTTGGACAGAACGGAGATGTCAGTGAATAGGATTAAAACAGCAACATTA
>NZ_JAHGAH010000145.1:0-3545 GCF_030248475.1 Vibrio sp. D173a | reverse complement strand
ATCAACACACCCTAGCCACTTTTTGAATATAGTATTTACCTAGATACATAAGGAACGCGATGCAGTTCGCGTGATGTTCCGTTCAGGAATCGAACAGGAAAGGTATAACTATGAAAACAAAACTCTCGTTATTGGCTTTAGCGCTTTGCTCAACGTCTGCGATGGCTGATTCTTGGCTTTATGCCGGTGGTCAAATCGGTCAATCTGACATCGACAGTGAAAGTGATACGACTTACGGTATCCATGTAGGTACGGGGATCTTACCGCTGATCGGTATTGAGGTTGGCTACTTTAACCATGGCCAAGTAGATTTAAATCTTGGTGGTAACAAAGGTGATGTGGATTTCTCTTCATTCTATCTAGCGGCGAAACCAAGTATCGATTTTGGTCCTCTGCACGTTTACGCGAAGGGCGGTATCAATGCGTTTAACGTCGAATACAATGGTAATTTGAGTAGCTTGGACAAAGACGATGGTGTGTCTTACATGTACGGTGTTGGTGCTGAATACTTCCTGTTAGATAACATTTCTCTCGGTGCAAGTTATCAAGCATTTGGTGTGGATATTGATGGTGATAGTGATACCGTTAGTAGCATCACTGGTAACGTGACGTTCCATTTCTTATAAATAGAAGTGGGTCAGTGAACAGATAATAAAACAAACGCGCCGTTATTTTGGATAAAGTAACGGCGCGCTTTTTGATTAATCCTGAATTGGATTCGGTCGACATTGTATGTTGGTTAGAGGAATAAACTTGTCGTCTTTCTCGTAATAAACGCCACATTCCTCATCTCTGAGCTGCAAGGTGTATTGATCGGGCAACTCTGTCTCTGCACCGTTCAATGGCATGTTGTAACTCTCCATCAATTGTCCAGAAACGATCAACAAGTGAGAGTTCGTTTCAAACGTATTGGAGGCAATTTTCGGTGGTACTTGGTTGCCTTGAATCGTCGTAATCGCTCGTTGAATTTCCGTAACGGTGTCACCTGATGTCTTAATGCTGAGTGCATTGACGGCGTCGCTGTTGCTTGACGATGCACACCCCGTCAGCATCAGGCTCATCGTTGCTCCGGTGATCAATGCTTTTGTTCTAGTTAATTTTGACATGAATAGCCTCTTGTCGCAGTGGATCAAGCTGTAGATTTAGTGGAGTGCCACCCAGCATAGGCATAAGGCGAGGTGCTTTTGCTACGGCTGGTGCTGGTGGACAAGTTCCTGTGGTCATGTAGTTTAATGCTGCAGACAACATGCCTTCAGAACTATTACCTAATGGTTTGGTTAAATCATCCGCAACAACGCAGCCTTCCACTTTTTCATCTGTACCAATATTAGACGATACTAGACTTTTTGCTGTAGGTGTAAAGCCATCGGCAAAATCACCAAAGCCCTTAGCGTTCGAGGACTTAAATTGAATCGTGTAATACATGTTGCCACAGTTTTGTTGTGGGGAGAAACCGTAAGGCTTACCCGTTGTCGTCGTACCAATTTGAACGACTTCGACATCAATACCTCGAAGGCCGTTGATAAGAAGTTCACTGGAAGACGCGGTGTTATCTGTAGTTAAAACGTAAACGCGTTTCGCACTTAATGTCGGTAGGGCATTGTCAGTCAAGATACCTTTACCCCAATCAATTTCGGTATCGACAAAGCTATAAACGTTATTTTCTACCTCGCCGGAGTTCATGATCTTGTCGTTGTAAATCAGTTCAGCAAACGTGGAGCTGGAGTGCGTACCAGCCAGCATGTAGCCAACTTGTGCAGACTGCCAAACTAAGCCACCACCGTTGTAACGCAGATCCATAATAATTTCGTCAACGTTTGCCGCTGATAGTTGGTTAAAGGCATTAATAAGCGGTTGTTGTGCGGTGACTTCAAACGCGTTGTACTGCATGTAACCGACTTTTGTCCCATCATTGTCGATGATTTTTACATTACGAACTGGGCTTGTTGCTACGTCCACAGAGGTGAGCGTAACTATTTTAGGTGCACCGTCTACCGTTTCGAATGTGAACGTGAAATCTTTACCTAGATCTGGGGAGAAAAGTGTCTTGTTGATGAAGTCAATCTCTGCACGAGAGGATGTGTTTACAACATCAATATCATTAATTTTTAGTAGCTTATCACCACGAGCAACACCGTTTGAAGATGCTGGAGAATTGTCTTCGGTGTAAGAGATGATGACTTCTCGCGGCTGAGTGCTTTGCACAAACTTCCAGTTAAAACCAAAGCCAGCCACGAGGCCCGCCTGTTGCGACTTCATATAATCTTCGTATGAACGAGTGAAGTGGAATCGGTCTTTATTTTGACCCGAAGTCGTTTTGTAAGGTGTCACAAGAGAATCGAAGTATGCGAGAACTGACGGATAGTTACTTGGATTGTTATCGGGAATTTCGTCATACCAAAGGTAGGTGTCATTGCTGAATGCACGCAGGAACATTTTCTCGTGCAACGTTGAACCAGCTTCATCCGGGTACTTTTTTCCTGTGTAAGGATCAATTCCCGTTCTTGCGATACTACATTTATTAGCAAAACTGCTAGCAGGGACAGAAAAATCTTGAAATTTCCATGTGACAATATCTGTTGGCGTAGTACTCGTTGGGGTATCGCTGGAGCCACCTCCACCTCCACCTCCACCTCCACAGCCTTGCAACAATACGATAGGCAGGGTTGCAACCAACGCTAAGTTTCTATACTTCAACATAAATTTCCTTTTATCTGTGATGTTTATAGATTTAGTTGTTTTTGATGAAATCCTTATAATCCACTCGAATGTATAAATTTTAATGATGCTTGTGCAAACAATGAGCATTGTTGTGTGATGGCTATCATACATATTAGAGTAAAAACTCAGTTGTTAGTTTGGTGAAAATTCACACATCATTAATAAATAGTAGGTTAGGTAGTACGTAGTGGCTCAAAAACAGCAGTGGCACAATTATTAAGTTAGATGACTTGTCAGAAAGTAAGGAAGAGCACTTACTTTTTATTTTGTAGGTAAAGAGCCGATTTGACCTTTTCGGCTCATACATCGTGATGGCATTAAGAAATTTGGTCGAGCTGATATTGATACTTTTTCTCGAGAGCCTCATTACCCGCCGCGCGTTCGAGCTCAACCATGAGGCGTAAAGAGGGCTTTTTCACGCCATACATTTGATTAAAACGCATGAGTCGAATACGAGCATCAGTGTAATTTCCACTGTCGATTTCGAGCTTAGCAAGCTGAAGGATCGATTTAGGTCTATGAGGATCGTGGTCTATAGCGCGAGTGAAGTAGTATTTCGCTTTATCTTTATTGTTTGATTTCAGGGCGCAGAATCCGGCATTTTCGTAGCTGGCAGGGATCAGGTAATAGTATGGTTGCTCAATCGCTCGATTAAACATCTTGTCAGCTTGTTTGTATTCGCCTTGCTTGCACAGGAAGGTGCCGTAGTTGTTGAGCACGTTACCGTTCTTTGAATTCTGTCTTAGAGAACGTTTATACATGTCTTCTGCTTTAGCATCTTCTCCAACGGTTTCGTAATAATGGGCCATTGGGAGAAGTGGACC
>NZ_JAHGAH010001449.1:0-711 GCF_030248475.1 Vibrio sp. D173a | reverse complement strand
GCTGTTTTCTCTAAGCAGACTGAATGTAACACTCAATGAACGACCGTCCATAAAGCCTTTCATATCGTTCTGCTTCTCGATAGCACTTATGATGGTGTCGTTGATATAGGCACCCACTTCACCCGGTTGAGAGAAATCAAGCAGAGTTGTGAAGAAGGTAGCCGTCTTGATTCGCTTCTTCATGCGCTTTGCTGCGTAGTAAGCAACCGTTGAAGCCAACACAGTACCACCAATGCAGTAACCCGCCGCATTGATTTGCTCTTTGCCAGTAATATCTTCAATCGCTGCGACAGCTTTAACCACTCCTTCAGTGACATAATCACCAAACTCTAGGTCTTTTTGAGCTTCGCCCGGGTTACGCCAAGACATCATAAACACGCTATGACCTTGCTCTAGCAACCAACGAACCATCGAATTCTTTTCTCTAAGATCAAGAATGTAGTACTTGTTGATGAATGGCGGCACAATCAACAATGGTGTCGCGTTGACTTGCTCTGTCTTCGGATGATACTGGATCAACTCAAACAGTTCGTTTTTGAACACCACATCCCCTTCCGTGTTCGCAACATCTTGCCCAAGTCTAAAGGCATTGTTGTTAGTCATACGGATCTTGAGAATATCAGCACTCGATTCAATGTCTGCTCGAAGTTGCTCTAGACCATCAACAAGGTTCTCACCATTCCGCTCTAGAGTGAGCTTCATTAACTCAGG
>NZ_JAHGAH010001448.1:0-678 GCF_030248475.1 Vibrio sp. D173a | reverse complement strand
AAACCGAATAATGAATTCATATTTTAGCCAATTATCAAAATTTATCGAATAAATATAATGACAACCATCAGCAGAACACGCAGGAATTTAGAACATGAACAATGTAGTAACGAACCAAGAAAAACGCACTTTCGTCATCATTGGTGGCACGTCAGGCATCGGCAAAGCATTAGCGATGCAATTGAGAAACGACGACAACACAGTACACATTGCTAGTCGACATACAGGCGTTGATATCAGCAATGAAAAGTCGATTTGCGAATACTTCGAATCCATTGGCCCCTTCGATCATTTGGTGGTTACTGCTGGCTCATCTGCTCCTGCAGGAAAGGTGACCGACGTTGCTCTTGAAGACGCAAAAACGGCATTTGATACCAAATTTTGGGGCAGCCTGAACGTCGCAAAACATGCGGCACGTTACATCAAACCCAACGGTTCTATCACGCTCACCACTGGCATGTTGTCACGCAAAGTGGTCGCAGGCACTTACGTAAAAACCGCCATCAATGCCGCACTCGAAAGCGTGACTAAAGTGCTTGCAAAAGAACTCGCGCCGATTCGAGTAAACGCCGTCAGCCCAGGCTTAACCATGACCGAAGCCTACAAGAATATGGACGATTCCTCTCGTAACGCAATGTACGACAACGCCAGAAATAACTTACCTGTTGGAAAAGTCGG
>NZ_JAHGAH010001447.1:0-659 GCF_030248475.1 Vibrio sp. D173a | reverse complement strand
TGAACTGTGTTTTTCCTTCGAAAGATAACGACTAATTTCAGCGCAAATAAACGTATTGCCGACCCCGTCTTTACAACCTAAGAAGCTAACTTGTTTTGCTTTTCTTACCAGCCCTACACCACTATTGGCTTGTCTATTGCGATAAACACCAAGTGAAAAATCAATAAACTCTTCTTTAGTTACAGGCCAAAATAAATAATAAAGGACAAGGCTTCTTAAACGCCTAATTGTCGAAATTGAATCCTCTTCACCTACAATAATCACAGATGCGCTATTGGGGAGTAGGTGGCAAATTCGCTCAGCATCAACGACAAGGTCTTTACTTTCATTCAGCTCTATAACAATAATCTCTATACCTTCTTGCTGACCGTAAGCCGTCACATTATCGTCAGACAACTGTTGAAACTCCGGCAAACTAGAGCCTTCGAAGTTACACGCTTCTCGTATTAAGTTCTTGCACTCATCTGTCTGATAAAAAACCACACTACGAATACCGTTCGTTGCTTGATTCGCATGAGGTACTTTTTTGTTCAAGATATCAATCAAGTCCATTTTCTACCCCTACTTAAAAGTTACTTTTATCGAACATGCGTTCTGGATGAGTTATGGATTTCCATCGCATCCCTTCAGGAGCGCAGCCATTAGTAATTTCGCCATAA
>NZ_JAHGAH010001446.1:0-745 GCF_030248475.1 Vibrio sp. D173a | reverse complement strand
CGATTTGGTATCCCACACAAGATACATCAGACACAACCTTAATTGGCGATAACCCGGACTTCATCGGCACACAAGTTATAAGAGATGCAAAAATTCAAGCAGGTACTTTCCCAGTAGTCCTGCTCTCACACGGCTACCGAGGGAGCTGGCGAAACCAAAACTGGCTAGCGACCAGACTTGCGAATCATGGCTACATCGTCGCCGCCGCCGACCACCCGGGAACCACCTCTTTTGACCAGTCCCCAAAGCAAGCTGCTAAATGGTGGGAAAGACCGAGAGATGTATCGCGTATTCTGGATTATTTATTATCTGACACCGCGTGGAAGTCGTCTGTTAACGCAGACAATGTTGCGGTTATCGGGCATTCACTAGGTGGTTGGACAGTGATGCAATTGGCGGGAGCAAAACTGGATAGACCAACCTTTAAGGCTAATTGTCAGGCATACCCGAACCCACGAACTTGTGGGCTTGCTGAAGAGTTAGGGTTAGACAAAGCCCAAGATAAAGAGCCAAGCAATAAACAGTTTTCAGACACTCGAATTCAACGTGTCGTTAGCCTTGATCTGGGGCTTGCTCGCAGCTTTTCAGTGGGCAGCTTAAATGACATTACAGTACCAACCTTAATACTGGCGGCCGGTGTCGATATTGGAGATCTACCTCAGGCATTAGAGTCTGGCTACATTGCTGAATATATGCCCCTGAATACAAGACGCTACAAGGTCTATGAAAGTGCTACTCACTTTAG
>NZ_JAHGAH010001445.1:0-562 GCF_030248475.1 Vibrio sp. D173a | reverse complement strand
GCTTTGTTATCGCGGGAATTTGCGCAATCTTAATCATGATCTTTCAAGTCGCTGACGTGAAAGGGCTAGGTTCGAACCATACTTACACACTCAAGGCGACGTTCGATAATATCGGCAGCTTGAAGGTACGCTCTCCAGTAAAGGTTGGCGGGGTTGTTGTCGGTCGTGTAAACAGCATTCAATTAGACTCTGAGAGCTATCTGCCTGTGGTGGAGCTTTCTATTGATGCGAAATATGACCAGTTCTCGGAAACATCCAGTGCACAAATTTTGACATCAGGTCTGATCGGCGAGCAATACATCAGTCTTGTACCGGGCTTTGTCTTCGAAGATGAAGAGATGCTGGTTGATGGCGATGTCATCGAAGACACCAAATCTGCATTAGTATTAGAAGATCTGATTGGCCAAGTGCTGTATAGCGTTGGCGGCTCTGATGAAACAACAACCGAGGAATAAGTTGATGTTAAAAAGAATGTTTATGATGGTCGTAGCCGTTGTCTTTGCGACCAATGTTATGGCTCAAGAGAGCATTGACCGCACTCAGCCATACCAAATGATGACAC
>NZ_JAHGAH010001444.1:0-601 GCF_030248475.1 Vibrio sp. D173a | reverse complement strand
CCTTGCTACTACTGCTGCTGCAGCGTCCATTGGCCTCACTTCAATTTGGCGATAACGTCGCCACATCGCTGGGCGTTAACATCAAGCAAATCAAATTGCTGTGTTTATCATTGTCGATTTTCATCACCGCGGCTGTGGTCAGCGAAGTGGGTATCATTGGATTTATCGGTATCGTTGCCCCTGCGATTGCTCGCATGCTCGGTATTCAGCCATTTTCGGGGGTCGGCGGTGAACTTCTGCCAACCGGAGCCATGACAGCTCTGCTTGGTGCTCCGTTCCTACTCTGGTTATTGCAACGTACTAAGCTCAACTCGGAATTGAAAAATCGCAGTGAGCACGTTGAGCATTTCAAACATGCCGCCACTGGCAAGGTGTTGTCTGCCATGTTGTTGGTGCTCATCCTAGTATGTGCAGTTTCAATCACGCTCGGGCGAAACCAACTGGGTTGGAGCCTAGAGTTAAGCCCATCTCTACTTGAACTTCGCTTACCAAGAGTGCTTGTTGCACTGTTAGCAGGTATTGGATTGGCGTTTGCTGGCACCATCATCCAACGAATATCAAACAACCCAATGGCAAGCCCCGAAGTCCTCGGTATCAGCTC
>NZ_JAHGAH010001443.1:0-734 GCF_030248475.1 Vibrio sp. D173a | reverse complement strand
GCAGATCAAAGAAGCGATCAAAATCGATCAGCGCTGGAACCGGTTCTACCTGCCAACCCGTCGTTTCCATGAGGACTCTGTTTATCTCTGGGAGTTGAGGAACTCTATCTAATGGCAAATCAAGCACAGTTAATCCGTGCAAATACGCATCACAAGCACGGTCATTAATGACGTCCAGTTGCCTTTTCACTAAGTCGTGCCAAATTGCGTCTTCTTCGAGGCTCCACTCAACCCATCCCTCTTGGCTCACGGGCTTAGAATGATATTGAGTCATTACACACCTCCTTTTGCATGTCTCACTTTAAGCCTATCTCTCCTCCTCATAAGCGCCAATTTGCGTGACTTTTCAGAATCGGCATTAATGTAACATTTTATTTACACATTTCTTTCAACCCTTTATTTTGCTGATCTTTTGACTTTGTAAAACCTAAATACCAGACTGAAATCGTTAACTTTTTGTTAAAGGTAAAGGAATGCAAGATAGCAATAAGTCCGTTTGGCAGCCAGGAGATCAACGCATCGCCGATGCCAACCTAACCCGATTTATCGACAGCCTTAATCTGTCTCAATTAAACCGAGATACCGCCATACAAAACTACGCCGAACTCCATCAATGGTCTGTGGATCAGCCGGAACTTTTTTGGCAAAACGTGTGGCAGTTTTGTGGCGTGGTCGGGACACAAGGGGACGAGATAAAAACGCAAGGTGAGAGCCGCTGGCAGCAGCCTAAATCG
>NZ_JAHGAH010001442.1:0-883 GCF_030248475.1 Vibrio sp. D173a | reverse complement strand
TCTACCCTGGTAAGTCCTCAACGGCAGCGCAATCAGCCTTTGGGCGCGCTGCGGTCGATTAGTTTACTTTATCCTCAGCAGGTTTTCTTTCTACTAACGAGGCATTTTCTGAAAAAGCGTCGTTTTGCGCGAGCTCTGTCAAGCTCACCGCGATCGGCTTTTTCACTTCTACCCCTAACTGCTTGAAGCTCTCGGCCTGACGAATCACGTTGCCACGGCCAGTTGCCAACTTATTCATCGCCCCTTGGTAGCTTTGGTTGGCTTTATCTAACGCTCCACCAAGGCCTTCCATGTCATCTACGAACAAGCGCAGCTTATCGTACAATTTGCTTGCACGTTCGGCGATAATTTGTGCGTTTTGGTTCTGACGCTCATTGCGCCATAGGTTATCAATGGTACGCAGCGCCACGAGTAGAGTGGTTGGGCTCACCAAAATAATGTTCTGCTCCATCGCATCTTTAACAAGGCTTGGGTCAGCCTGAATCGCCACTTGGAATGCGGGCTCGACGGGAATAAACATCAAAACATAGTCGAGGCTCTGAATGCCTTTCAATTGATGGTAATCCTTCTGGCTCAAACCTTTAATGTGCGCGCGCAGTGACACTAAGTGATCACGCAATGCCACATCACGCTCGGCATCGGTCTCTGCATTGAAATAGCGCTCATACGCCACTAGCGCCATTTTTGAATCGACCACCACTTGTTTGTCTTGAGGTAAGTGAACAATCACATCTGGTTGATAGCGCTTACCGGCTTCATTCTGCAAGTTAACCTGAGTTTGGTATTCGTGCCCTTCACGCAAACCAGATTCAGCCAATACGCGCGCCAGTACCACTTCACCCCAATTACCTTGCTGCTTGTTATCGCCTTTAAGGGCTTGGGT
>NZ_JAHGAH010001441.1:0-763 GCF_030248475.1 Vibrio sp. D173a | reverse complement strand
TTTACGTGTGTACCACCCTGTTTGGTCGGTACTAGGTTCACGTAACTTTCGGTGATCATCTCACCGCCTTCCGGCTGCCAAATTACCGCCCAGTTGGCCATTTCCGTTTCAGCAGTAAACTCGCCGATGTATGGTTCTTCTGGCAGTAAGGTGTAACCCTTAACGCCTTCCGCTAAATAGTCTTTAAGGCCATCTTCATAGAACCATTTGTGTTCTTCGTTGTTCACCTTATCGCTGAAGGTGATCTCTAGACCTGGACAAAGTACCGCTTTCGCACGCAGGTTATTCACCAAGCGAAGTACTGAGAATTTAGAGCTATCGAAGTACTTGGCATCTGGCCAGAAGTGTACCGATGTACCGCTATTGCGCAGGCCACAAGAGCCAGTTACAGTTAGGTCAGTGACCGCAACGCCGCTTTCAAACGCAATTTCATGCACCTGACCATCACGACGAACCGTTACTTCAACACGCTTAGAGAGCGCGTTCACTACCGAGATACCTACACCGTGTAGACCACCCGAGAACTTGTAGTTATTGTTTGAGAACTTACCACCTGAGTGAAGCTTAGTTAGGATCAGCTCAACACCTGAGATGCCTTTCTCTGGGTGAATATCGACAGGCATACCACGACCGTCGTCCACCACTTCCAAAGATTGGTCAGCGTGCAAGACCACTTTGATCTTCTTCGCGTGGCCAGCCAATGCTTCATCTACAGAGTTATCGATAACTTCTTGGGCTAAGTGGTTTGGCCTTTCAGTCTCAG
>NZ_JAHGAH010001440.1:0-895 GCF_030248475.1 Vibrio sp. D173a | reverse complement strand
GTTGAGGTTTGGGCTCGATGATCTCTCCTTCACTTACCTCAATAAACCAGAGTTGATGAATCAGCCATTCGTAGCCCGGCAGTGGTTGTTTCCATGTTTTCATTGGATTCCTTTAGCAGAGAAGAAGTCGTTATTAGTTGAGTTAGTCAACTTTCGCCACGGTTCCCGTCACCCAAAACTCGTTCTCACGTGATTGAATCTGCTCGCCAAGAAAGTCTACAAATCGGCGGATGCGTGCAGTCCGGCGTAGGTCGGTGTGCAGCAACAACCAGATGCTTCGATAGGGTAGCGGCTTTTGAAATGGAGCGCGCACAAGGTTTGGGTGTCTGTCACCTAAATTGCATGCCAGATAAGCCATCCCAAGCCCAGAAGCCGCTAAGTTTATCAACGGGACCAGCTCCGAAACTCGGTGTTTAAGTGTGGCTTTTGGGTAGAAGCTCTCTTTTAGCCACTGAGCACTGACATCCCCCTCTGGTTCGTGCCATCCAATAAAGTGTAGCCCTTCGCCAGCGTTGTCTTTTACTTTCTCTGCGTATTCTCGGGTGCAGTAGGCCGCTTGCGACATCTGAACTAAACGGCGACCTACGGCATCGTCATAAACCTTATTAGCGATGCGAATCGAGACGTCTGATTCACGACGGCTCAAGTTAGCGATGTCGTTACCGAAATTGAGATTAAGTGTGATATCTGGATAACGCTCAGCAAAGAGTGCTAGGTCATCCATGATCGAGGTCATCGCCAATCCATGAGGCATAGAGACATAAACGGTGCCAACAGGCTCACTGTCTTTGCCAATGATCATGCGTGATGCTGCGACCATCTCCTCTTCGACGCGCTCAGCATATGGGAGTAGTTCTTCTCCTATCTGAGTGAGCTGTAAGCCTTGCTTGGAGCG
>NZ_JAHGAH010000144.1:0-873 GCF_030248475.1 Vibrio sp. D173a | reverse complement strand
GTTATTGGTTTGGGTTCGATGGGCATGGGTGCTGCGAAGTCATGTGTACGTGCAGGGTTAGATGTCTATGGTTTCGATTTAAATCCTCAAGCGCTTGAAGAGCTAGGTTCATTCGGTGCGAAAGCGGTATCTACTAATGCGGTTGAGTTTGCAGACAAGCTAGATTCAGTTCTCGTTCTGGTCGTGAGCGCAGCTCAAGTTAACACGGTACTGTTCAAAACGGGTCTTGCGGTAGTGATGCTTGATGCTCCGGTTTCTGGTGGAGCGATTAAAGCGGAAGCGGGTGAGATGACCATCATGGCATCTGGTTCGCAAAGCACATTCGATGCGCTTGAGCCGGTGCTAAATGCAACAGCTGCAAAGGTTTATAACATTGGTGAAGCGATTGGCTTGGGCGCTACGGTGAAGATCATTCACCAACTGCTGGCTGGTGTTCATATCGCGGCCGGTGCAGAAGCGATGGCTCTGGCAGCACGCGCGGACATTCCTCTCGACTTAATGTACGACGTTGTGACCAATGCGGCAGGCAATTCTTGGATGTTTGAGAATCGCATGAAGCATGTCGTTGATGGCGACTACTCACCAAAGTCTATGGTCGACATCTTCGTGAAAGATCTCAACCTAGTATCTGACACAGCTAAAGACCTGAAATTCCCACTTCCTCTTTCAAGCGCAGCACTGAACATGTTTGTGAGTGCAAGCAATGCCGGCTTTGGACAGGAAGATGACAGTGCTGTTATCAAGATCTTTGATGGCATTGAGCTTCCGGGCGTAGAAAGCAAAGACAAGTAAGCGAAAGTAGAGTGGAGAATAAATCATGTTATTAGGTGTTATTGCAGATGACTTTACTGGCGCAACGGACATAGCAGGTTT
>NZ_JAHGAH010001439.1:0-724 GCF_030248475.1 Vibrio sp. D173a | reverse complement strand
ACCTTGAAGTGCGTGCAGAGCGCGAAGTACTTCTTACCATCCATGAAGGTAAGTACCACCAAGTTAAACGTATGTTCGCAGCGCTAGGCAACAAAGTTGAAGCGCTTCACCGTGAGCGTATTGGTGAAATCGAAATGGATGAGTCTCTAGATTTGGGTGAGTACCGCTACCTAACTCAAGAAGAGATCGACTCTATCTGGAAGTAATCCTTCGCTCTATTTAATGCCGACCAAGGATAGCGTCGGCTATTTGATTTGACTGGTACTAGGAAAGTCTCAGCCAATATTCTGTTTTGCGTCCAAACGCAGTTCTTAGTTCTTAGTACCTAGTCGGAGATTTATGCAAACCCAAACTGCCCCCAGTTCCCAACCTGAAACGCCTCAATTAGGCTTGTTGCTGTTCTTGATTCTTGGTGCCATTGGTGCACTAACGCCACTTGCTATCGACATGTATCTGCCAGCGATGCCAACCATCGCTAAAGATCTGGGTGTGACAGCGGGTGAGGTTCAAATTACGCTGACAGCTTATACCGCAGGTTTTGCACTTGGCCAGCTGCTTCATGGCCCGTTGGCCGACAGCTATGGTCGCAAACCAGTTCTACTGATTGGTGTGGTGCTGTTTGCTATTGCTTCTGTGGTGAGTGCGACGACACACGGTATTGATGCGTTGACCTATGTGCGTACCGCGCAAGGTTTCGCAGGCGCAGCTGCGGCAGTGATTATTC
>NZ_JAHGAH010001438.1:0-1127 GCF_030248475.1 Vibrio sp. D173a | reverse complement strand
GTGCACTCAAATACGCCAATGAGTTGGGTGCAACAACGGTATCACTCTCTTGCAACCCAGATTCACCGATTGCCCAACTGGCAAAGATTCCAATCAGTCCAGTAGTCGGCCCTGAAGCACTCACGGGCTCAACGCGTCTCAAATCGGGTACAGCACAAAAATTGGTGCTCAATATGCTGACCACCGCGAGTATGATTCGTATCGGTAAGAGCTACCAAAACCTGATGGTGGATGTGAAAGCGACCAATGAAAAGCTGGTCGCCCGCGCCGCTCGAATCCTTATGCAGGCGACTGATTGCGATAAAGAGGTGGCAAGAGAAACGCTTGAAAAGACCGACTACGATGTGAAACTGGCGATCCTAATGATACTGACAGGATTAAACCTTGAAGCTGCGAAACAGCAACTGACCCAACAGGATGGTTTCCTGCGTAAAGCGGTTGAGCACAATCAACCGAACGAGTAGCGCATCAAGGTGTGCACTCTTTAATTGAGTTCACCCTTCTCAAAGCAATAAGCGCTAAGCGATAAGCAATAAGTAAAAAGTAAAAAGCACCGGATAGTCGGTGCTTTTTCTCATCGCATCATACGGCTCGTTAGTGATCGTTTGAGAATTCATCCCAGCCGCGTTGCCACTCCATACGAAAACGCTGAGCATCTTCGGTGCCTGAACATACCCCTTCATAAACCTGACCAGAAAGACCGATCTGATAAGCATGGTTAGGGTTACAGTATTCACTGACGCCTTGGTAATAGCCTTCGCTATACGCCGCTTGATCAACAGCGCCCAGTTTGGTCATCTCAGAATATGAACGCTGAGTATTACCTCTTACGCCATCACGGTAGCCAATCTCTTGCCAATTACCCTCTGCAGCTAAATCTTGCACGTTCGACGCACACCCCGTCATACCTAAGGCCAATAACAGTGCTACGGTTACTTTCTTCATTTGCATCCCTTATTTCTTATTATTTGCTATCACTAGCCGACTTGATTCGATTCTCCGCTTAACCCAAGAAAATGTCCACAGCTTCGCTCAAGTCACCGCTTAGTTCGAGACAAAACCACTTAACCTGGTACCCAACCGCTTAACAAATCTGAAAACCACTCAATCAACCACAGCGCCACTTA
>NZ_JAHGAH010001437.1:0-555 GCF_030248475.1 Vibrio sp. D173a | reverse complement strand
TTTCCTTGGCTACAGCCAGCAAGGCCGATGAGAAGAGTAGAGAGCAAGACGACTCGTTTCATTGTTATTTTCTTTGGTTTGAATGGGCGTATACGGCTTACCCATTTATGATCGTCGTGATACTGAAGGTTAATTATATGACTTAAAAAGGAAAAAGGATCCCTATCGAGATCCTTTTATTTTTAATGTGTTAGCTAGAACCTAAAGACCTAGTAGACATCACGTACGTAGCGTTTCTGCTTCTTGAGTTTGTTGACGTAGGCTTTTGCGCCCTCGTCATCAAGTCCGCCATGTTCAGCAATGATGTCATGCAGTGCCTTGTCTACGTCTTTCGCCATGTAGTAAGCATCACCACATACGAAGAAGTAGCCACCACGTTCTAGCCAAGCAAACAGTTCAGCCCCGCTTTCACGCATCTTATCTTGTACATAAACCTTCTGTTCTTGGTCGCGTGAGAACGCCAAATCTAGTCGGGTTAGCACCTCTTTCTGCTGCAGCGCTTCGATCTCTTCTTGATAGATGTAGTCGGTTGCACTATTTCGGTCACCGAAGATC
>NZ_JAHGAH010001436.1:0-776 GCF_030248475.1 Vibrio sp. D173a | reverse complement strand
AACTAATAGACGAACTTCAACAATGGCTTGACATGATGACTGCCTCTCAATTTTTCTCAAGTATCGAATTGAGACATCAAACATCTCATGATGCTGACCAACAGTTTCACTTTGCAATCGCTAGCACTTGCCAGAACCCACTATTAACCATTTTCCACCAAGATCTGATGTCGCTACATATGAAAGGCAAAATGTGGGATCGCATGGAAGTCATTGCTAACGAACCGACTGCAAAAGGAATTTGGATTGACGATCATCAAGCGATCTTCAATGCGATCAAAGCCGGAGATCCTGAACAAGCTAAATCGGCAATGATCATGCACATCGATAACGTGATAGATAAGTTGAGTAACTAAAAATGAAATCATTTATTGTTAATGGGATTAATGACTACCAAGTCGTCGAACAAGACGTACCTTCTTTCTCTGATGACCAAGTATTAGTGCGTGTAGAGTACGCCGGGATTTGTGGCTCTGACCTGCACATTATTCACGGCCAAAACCCATTTGCTACTTACCCTAGAATCACTGGGCATGAGTTTGTAGGAACTATCGAAAAAATCGGAAGCAGCGTAACTGGGCTGGAAGTTGGAGCAAAAGTGGTCGTGAATCCTGTGATCAGCTGTGGCCAATGCCGACCATGCAAAATCGGTCGATCGAATGTGTGTACTGAACTTCAAGTGATTGGTGTTCACACCGATGGCGGATTCACACAATTTCAAACCGTGCCTGCAGCCAATATTATTGCCCTACCGGACAGCATCAACTTAAGAGATG
>NZ_JAHGAH010001435.1:0-506 GCF_030248475.1 Vibrio sp. D173a | reverse complement strand
CTGTGCCGATAACACGCGCTGTGAGTTTTTGGCGAGTGGCACTGTAGTTAGGCTGACAAACGAACAGCGTAGTCAGCAAAATCCAATAGCCGCGCTCAATCTCAAAGCCCTGAATGATCCCATAGCCAACGGTCAAGGTGACCGCCATGCGGATCGCGTGACGGAATAGCATTGAATCTTTGTGCAGGTTGGCGCGGATCTTATGCCACATCGCTTTTAAGGTATGCGGGTTGGTGTCATCTAACACATCTTCTTCAAGCTTCTCTGCGTCTGGGTTGTTGATGTTAGAGAGCTGCTTTTCTACCGTCGCCAGGTTATTGAACAGAAAATCGAGTTGGCTAAGTAGCGGTCGCCACTCTGGACGATTTTGTTGATGCAGGTGATTGAGTGAGGACATTAGCTCATCCAAGGCTAATACCGACTTGTCACTGTGTTGGTACTCTGCGCCGACTTTAAGCGAGCTAGCGATCTCCTGACACGCCTTAGCTTGAGCTTCAAGCAAGTAC
>NZ_JAHGAH010001434.1:0-1335 GCF_030248475.1 Vibrio sp. D173a | reverse complement strand
CCGCATCCAGATCAAATTCTTCATTAGTGTCGAGAGTTTCTGTTTCTGAGAGCGACGCTGTTTCAACTTCAATGTTGTTCTCTTCTCCGATATCTTGGCGCTTTTTAGAAGCTGGCGCTTCATTGTGTTCAAGCCTTTGCCAACGAGACAAGGCCGTATCTTTGTCATCAACAAATAAATCGCACTCTGAAAAGCTCTTGGTCTCAATAAGATTTTTTTTGAAACAGTGAGTTCATCGTCATCGATATTGAGTCTTGTTTTGAATTCCAAGCGATTTATTGCATTACTAATGCTCCTCGCATCCCTTACATCAAGAATTTCAGGCCTCTCTTTGATGATACAATCCAACGTATCGATACAGAATGAAAGTTCAGGCTCTCCATACATTAAAATTTTATTAATCAAGTTACTCAAACAAAATTTTAAGTCTACCTTGTTATCTCCTCTTACAATACCAAGAATTGACAAGCAAGAATCCGTAATTAAAGCTTCGTCATCTGATATTAATCCGTCACTTACTTCAGTTAGAACATTTTCATATGAAGTATTAAATAATTCAGGGGCAAGAGCTTTAATTCGAAGTGTACAAAAACCATAATCCTGTAAATCATCTACTAAATTCTGTAGTTTTTCGGTTCTACGCTGACCAAGACCAATTCGAATAACTTCTGGAACGAAAAACCAATACAAGAAAGTTACTAATCTATTAAATCGAGGCTTAAACTCATCTGAGGTAGAGCCAAAGAGCCTGACTCCATCATTAACTTTCGTATATTTTCTATCTTTAATCCACCAGTTTTCAATTTTGTCAAATAGTCTTTCAATATCTCCAACTTCAAAAGTTATGTAATTTTTAGCGAACATAATCTCGTCAATGATTGCTATGTTATTACCCAACATTGAATATGATTGAGAATTTCCTCTTATTGGGAATTCCAAAGACAAAATTTCATCTTTAATGATACTCTTTATTTCAATTTTTTCACCAAAAGGAAGTGAAAGAAAATGAGCTTTTAGAAAAGAATGACTTTCTGGAAGGCTTTTGGGTAAACTATTGGGCCACAGTTTATTAGCAAATTCATTTTCTTGTTTTTTGTCTAAAGCACCTAACTCATGAAGCCTTACTAGGCTCATGAATCCTAGTCTTCTCTTTACTTCGATCTCATCATCCATCAAAGTTAGAAAATAAATAATATCTTCTTCACGTACGTTAAAATATAACTCTTTTGAAACATTAAAGTACCATAAAGGCGGGATCAAGTTACGCTCATCCATAGCTGAAAACCCTCCATGATATCTTATAGAGCATGTTTTTTCGATAAAAGGCTTTAGCAA
>NZ_JAHGAH010001433.1:0-1074 GCF_030248475.1 Vibrio sp. D173a | reverse complement strand
ATCGCACCCGGGGCAAAGTAAGCTTGCTTGCTGTTCCAGTAGGCATAGCTGATTTCATCAACGTGGCCATCTGGCTGAATAACAAAGGCTGTGCTTTTATCCGCAATATCAAGCAACTCACCTTTTGGTAACACAGAGAGGTAGTTATCTAACTGGCCATGCTCAATCAACTTGAGCTTATGTGCTTGTTTTACGGCCCCACCCAAAGTTAGGTCTGTTGGCCTTTGGGTAAGATATAAGTTAAAGCGCTGCGTTTGGTTTGACTTATCCGCTTCAAGTACAATGCCTTTCGAAACCATTATGTCTTTTGAAAGCAAGAGCGGATTTTTTTCTGATTGGGAAATCACTGCGTTTCTGTCTAAATCAACAAAGTAACGCGCTTGGTATTCAAAGGACTCCAATTGTGCAATAACTGGCTTTACTTGCGGTTCTTGAAGTGCCAATTGATTCAACTGTTCAATCACTTGTGCTTTTAAAGTATCAATTTGTTGTTGTGCATTGAGGTCAAACAATTGTGCTGATAATGGAAAATAACCTAACGCACCATTAGCATTTGCGTCATTTAGCACCTGCTCGATACGGACGGGCTTTGAGTAGTTAAGAGTAATTCCCTGCACTGGTAACTCAACGCTAAGTTGTGGTTCTTGATCTTCTGGATCTATAGGAAGAGCGTGTATAACGCTTGATAAGAATAACGAAGAGCAAAGCGAAGCCAATGCAGCAAGTTTACCGAGTTTCATTAATGATTTCATACTGTCTACCACCATCGATTAGTTCGCTTGATAAGGCTTAAGTAGGGTTAGTTCTAAACGAGTCATATCTGGGCCAAGGTACTGAACTGTTTTCACTACCTTGCCTTGGCTGTTTACCCAATATTCGTTTTCAATCTGCTCGCCCAGTGCTGAGTAGTTTACTTGTTCGATAAACTTGCTTGTTTGAATAGCTGCTAGCGGTGTTTGTACCGTTTCTTGAGTTATGTAAGTTCGAACAATGTCAGCGCTATAACCAAATCGGTAATCTGGCTGCCAATCATAAGTGGCTTGCCACTGTTGCGCTTTAGGTTGAGTTGATAGG
>NZ_JAHGAH010001432.1:0-403 GCF_030248475.1 Vibrio sp. D173a | reverse complement strand
TAATATCCCGGTACAGAATTTTTCCTAAGCTCAATTGTTGGAGCTTAGTCCAAACCTCCTTGGAGCTCTCATGAAAATTGAAAAGAACGTAGTAGTTAGTGTTGCATATCAAGTGAAACTTGAAGATGGCGTAGTAGTTGACCAATCAACTGCAGAAGCTCCACTAGATTACATTCACGGTCATAAGAGCTTGAAGGCAAAGTTGCGGGCGATAAGTTCTCTGCAACAGTGAGTCCAGAAGACGCTTACGGTGAGCACAACGATGCATTAGTTCAGCGTGTACCAGCAGACGTATTCCAAGGTGTTGAGCAGATCGAAGTTGGCATGCGTTTCCTAGCAGACACAGACCAAGGTCCAATCCCAGTAGAAGTTACTGAAGTAGACGGTGACGAAGTTGTTGTTG
>NZ_JAHGAH010001431.1:0-1088 GCF_030248475.1 Vibrio sp. D173a | reverse complement strand
AGCTGCCTAATAACCTAAGAAATCTCTTCGAACGATATACAGACAGTGGAAAAGATCTCATTCCTTTGCATTATCAGCAAAATTGTTAGAGAATGCCTCGATTATCTAGTAATTCGTAGTACGCCTTTGGTAAAATTCGCTGTTCGCGATTTTGCACATTTTTAAGGTCAAACAGTCAATATGATTGCTAGTAGGAATCCACTCACTCAGTTACCAACCGTAGCTCAGAACCCCGATAAGTTTGAAGTACTGTTATCAGCACAAGAGTTCAGAACTCGCCTACTTAAAGAGATCTCTGAAGCAACTCAGCGTATCTGTCTGGTTGCTCTCTACCTAGAAGATGATGAAGCAGGTCGCGAAATTCTGACTGCTCTTTATGAAGCTAAGCAGAACAATCCACAGTTGGATGTCAGTGTGTGTGTCGATTGGCACCGCGCGCAACGTGGCCTCATTGGTGCAGAGTCATCAGAAGGCAACGCGGCCATGTACAAAGCATTTGCAGAAAAGTCCGAACACTAAGTGCCTGTTTATGGTATTCCGGTTCGCGGCAAAGAAGTATTCGGCGTTCTGCATCTTAAAGGCTTTATAGTAGATGATATCGTAATCTACAGCGGTGCAAGCCTTAATAATATCTACTTAAACTACCACGACCGTTACCGTTTCGATCGCTACCATGTCCTGAATAACAAGACGCTAGCTGACAGCATGTTTAGCTACGTTCAAGATCAGATGGTTGCCGACACTGCGGTAAACTGCCTTTCTGATCATGCTAAGCCAACCACTAAGCAGATTAAATCGGCGATTCGTCAATTCCGCTCGACACTGGCACGCTCTCAGTACCAGTTTAAGAGCGAAGAAGTGTCCGCCGAGCAAGTAGCTGTTACGCCGCTGGTAGGTATCGGTAAGCGTCGCAATCGCCTAAACCAAGGTATCAACCAACTCATCGCTCAAGCCAAAGATGAGATTTTCATCTGTACACCTTACTTCAACTTCCCACCGAGTTTAGCGAAGGAAGTAAAGAAAGCACTTAAGCGTGGTGTGAAGGTGAGCATTGTTGTTGGTGACAAAACCGCAAATGATTTTTTCAT
>NZ_JAHGAH010001430.1:0-637 GCF_030248475.1 Vibrio sp. D173a | reverse complement strand
AATACTCTTCCAGATCTCTCGCCAACACCTGAACCATATAATCGGCTCCGCCTGCAATGCAGTGGCACATGGTGATCCAGTCTGTGACTGCGACAAACTCTTCAAAAGGCTCGGTGTTTTCAACCTCATGATTACCGAGTGTCACTAAGGTAAAACCTGCAACATGCAGCCCCAGCTTTTTGCGGTTGAGCTGCATAGCCCGTCTCTTCCATGCGCTTCCAACGACGCCAGCAAGGTGTTTCACTCAGGTTGACCTTCTCGGCAAGCTTACTGTTACTCATGCGACCGTCTTTTTGGATATGCCCAAGAATGGCAATATCCGTATCATCCAGCACTTCGTTGGTGGATTCTTTCACTTTCATAATAATTTTAGAGCTCAAATTTGATTTAATACTAACGCATATAGCAATTTAATTCCTACTCGAATCTGTAAACTCTTCTCCCACTAACGTTTTATCAACTAGGAGAGAAAGAATGAGCGCTCAATTAATGCTGGCGTTCTTGTTGTTTTCAATATCGATTGGAATTACACCGGGAGCAGGAAACATTGCATTGCTTGGGATATCAAGCCGATATGGATTTGCGGCAACATTGCCTTTTGTCTCTGGTAACGCTTTTGGCATTATCATCATACTGG
>NZ_JAHGAH010000143.1:0-9949 GCF_030248475.1 Vibrio sp. D173a | reverse complement strand
CAACGCCATGCTCGGCGCACTAAAAAAAGCCCTTTCCGGTAGGAAAGGGCTTTGACTTAGTTCCCAAAATTTTTGCCGTTTTACAGCAGTTCCACCGACTGTTGAGCGATAACCCACTCTTCATTGGTAGGAATAACTAGCGCTTTCGCACCAAGTAACTCAGATGTAGCAACAACACCTGCGTTACCAAATCGAGCATCTTCGTTGCCTTTCACATCTTCAACGAAACCAAGCAGTTTTAGGTTGCTTAGGATTTCGCGACGGATTGGCATAGAGTTTTCACCGATACCGCCTGTGAAGATGATGCCGTCGAATGAATCAAGAGCAGCAAGGTAAGACGCAATGTATTTAGACACACGGTACGTGAACACTTGGAATGCTAGAGCAGCGCCTTCGTGGCCCTCTTCCATCGCTTCCAAAATACCGCGTGCATCGCTTGTTAGGCCAGACACACCTAAGAAGCCAGAAGCTTTGTTCAATGAGTTGAACACTTTCTCTTGAGACCAACCTTTCTTTAGAAGGTACTCAATGATGCCTGGGTCTAAGTCACCACAACGTGTGCCCATCATTAGACCAGATAGTGGCGTGAAGCCCATAGATGTATCGACAGATTCGCCGTTGTTGATTGCACAAACAGAAGCACCGTTACCCAGGTGAACAGAGATGAAGCTCGATTCTTCAACCGGCTTGTTAATCATCTTCGCAGCTTCACGACTTACAAAGTAGTGGCTAGTGCCGTGGAAACCGTAACGACGGATACCGAAGTCTGTGTAAAGTTCTTTCGCGATTGCACCTGTGAATGCGCGTTGAGGCATTGTTTGGTGGAACGCAGTGTCAAACACAGCAAACTGAGGAAGGCTTGGAAACGCTTCAACAGCAGCACGAATACCGATAGCACCTGCAGGGTTATGTAGTGGAGCAAGATCCGCAAGTTTTTCGATTTCCGCAGTAACTTCTTCAGTGATACGCACAGTTTGAGTGAATTTCTCACCACCGTGAACGATACGGTGCCCCACAGCAACGATGTCTTGAGCTAGACCTAACTCTTCGGTTAAACCTACCAGCTTGCCAATAGCGATCTTGTGATGGCTATCATCGCCTTCGATTGCGATTTCCTTTTTCTCACCGTTGAATTTCCAGCTCATACGAGCGTCTGATAGACCAAAGCATTCGCCCAGACCACTTAGCACAGCATCGCCTGATTGAGAGTCGATTACTGCAAATTTTAGTGATGAGCTACCTGAGTTGATCACCAGTACAAACGAATTAGACATGAAATAGTTTCCTGTTGTGGAGCAGAGGTTTTGTAATTGCGCTTCCGCGCTGCGTACTTCTTGTTTGCGCCTTCTATTATTCAATAATTTTTTAATCTTTCAACTATCTTTTAGTGTTAGTTATTTAGTTGGACATTTTTTGTTGATCTATGACAAGTTTGGATTTTATTTGAAGACTAAAAAATATCTGTTGTTACAACAAATGTATGAATACTCATATTTGTACAAAACCAAAAGTATGAGCTAAGTTGTTTATAGGGGATTCAGAAGTTACAAACATATCAATAATTCGGAATAATAGCGTGCCCACATTTGCCTTTGTACTAGTTATCATAGGTCTACTTTTGCTCTGCTGGGGATGGCAGATGACAAAAAATATTTGCTCGAAAACCGACGTTCCGGGATGGATCGTACTGTTGGTTTTTATTACTGGGTTCATATTTGCCTATGCTACTTTTCTTCACGAGATCATCAACAAGCCTGTTGCTACCTTGTTAGAAACGGGGCTTGCGCTACTGCTGCTAGGTGGCAGCATCTTCGTCGTGCTCGTTATCAAATGGAGTAATGATTCGATACACGAGCTACATGCAGTCGCGGAGCGAGAAAAACACAACGCTGTTCATGACGCTCTTACTGGCCTACCCAACCGAAAGTTTTGCTTTGAACAAATCGATAACCGAATCCAAGAAAGCGCCCCCTTCTCTGTCATACTTTTTGATGTAGTCAACTTTAAACAGATTAATGATGCTATGGGGCATTTCAGTGGAGACCAGCTACTCATCCAAATCGGTCAAAGATTACAAACTGAGTTGAGCGGAGATGACAAGATTTTCAGAGTCGGTGGCGACGAATTCGTTATTCTCACTTCGTGTGCTGAGTATGGTGCAGGTTCAAACTTAGTTGAGCGGCTAGATAGTGCGATGTCCCAACGCTTCAACCTCGGTGAATTTCAGGTCTCTTCTCGCGTGGTTTTTGGTTTGAGCACCTTTCCTTTCGATGCGGAGTCAAACGATCTTCTTATCAAGTGCGCAGACATCGCCATGTACCATGCAAAGCGTAATGGACAGTTGATGGCGTTTTATAACGAAGACATGAACGTCGGAGCCAAATATCAACTTGAAATTTCCTCTCGAATTCAATGCGCCCTAGAGAAAGAAGAGTTTCAGCTATATTACCAACCTCTGATCGATGCCCATACCAGCCTTGCTGTGGGGTTTGAAGCGGTGATCCGATGGCAAGATAGTAATGGAAAAAACATCTCTCCTAACGACTTTATTCCAATCGCTGAGCGGAGTAATCAGGTACATAACATTACAATGTGGGTACTAGACCAAGCAGAGAAGGACTTACTGAGCTTAATCGAACAAGGTATCCGGCTGCCTGTACACGTTAACCTATCAGCCAAAGATCTCTCCTCAAATCTCCTTTTCTCAAGGCTTGAGAAAATGCTGAGCGACAACCCTAGCTTTGAAAACCTAATTGGCCTTGAGATCACTGAAACGATGGCGATTGATCGTGTCTTGGAACTCAACCCACTTATTAACCAGATTAAGAGGCTGGGTATCAAGATTAGTTTGGATGATTTTGGGACTGGCTATTCTTCCCTTTCACTATTGCGAGACTTACCTGTCGATCAGATCAAAATCGACCGTTCTTTCCTGAGCACCGCAAGCAAGACAGAAAGCACCCGCTCCATTGTCGAGAACACCATCGTCCTCGCCCATGGCTTAGGCTATTCGGTAGTCGCAGAAGGTGTACAAGATTTGGATACATTGCATTTCTTGCGCAGCAGAGGCTGTGACATCATTCAAGGCTACCTATTTTGCCCTGCACTGCCGCTGCATGAAGTCATTAACTGGGTAAACAACCACGAAGAAGAACAAACTCATATTCGACGCGCATAAAAAAACCGAGCACTTGGCTCGGTTTTTAAATTCATCTAGCGATTAAGCAATTATGCTTCTTGTGAGCGACGACCACGGCCGTGACCACGTTCACCACGGTGTGCACCACGGTGATCACCACCACGGTTGCGGTCGAAACGACGTTCGCCACCTTCACGGTTACCATCGCGGTTGCCGTCACGGTTACCACGGAAGCCACCTTCGCGACGACCACCTTCGCGGTTGCCATCACGGTTACCACGGTAACCGCCGCCATCACGACGACCGCCATCGCGACGACCACCACGAGACTCACGGAAGTCATCGAAGTCACATACTACAGCACCAACATCTTGTTGACGGATACGTAGCTTGCTTAGTTTGTTCGCAGCGTCTGAAGTCATTGCTTTAGGTAGCTGTACGAATGTGTGACCTTGCGCTAGCTTGATCGCACCGATAGAACCTTTGCCTAGACCTAGTTCGTTTGCTAGAGCGCCAACGATATCTTTAACTTGAACACCTTGTTCGCGACCAACTTGAAGCTGGTAAGTATCCCAGTCTTGGTTGTTGAAGTTACGACCGCCGTCACGACCACCTTCACGGCGCTCTTTACGACGTTGCTTGTCACGTTCAATCGCTTCTACCATTGGGTCTTCGCCAATGTAGAACAGAGGACGTTTACCTTGCTGACGCTTAAGAAGCATTGCAGCAAGCATCGCTGGATCGATTTCTAGAGAAGTTTGTAGTTTCTCTACAAGCTCAGCGAACTTGTCTAGTGCTTTGTGCTCTTTCTCTGCTTCCAGTTCAGCCGCTAGCTTGTTTAGACGAGCTTCTGCAACTTGGTCACGTAGAGGAAGTTGGGTTTCTTCCATAGATGACTTAGTTACGCGCTCGATAGTGCGAAGCATACGGATTTGGTTAGTGCGAACTAGAAGGATCGCTTTACCTTTACGTCCAGCACGGCCAGTACGACCGATACGGTGGATGTAAGATTCAACATCGAATGGGATGTCGTAGTTAAATACGTGAGTAATACGTGGAACATCAAGACCACGAGCAACAACGTCAGTTGCAACTAGGATGTCGATAACACCTTGCTTGATGTGATCAACAGTACGCTCACGTAGAGACTGAGGAATATCACCGTGCAGTGCAGCAGCTTTAAAGCCACGTGCAGATAGCCAATCAGCTAGACGCTCAGTGTCTTGACGAGTACGTACGAATACGATTGACGCGTCAGTTTCTTCAGTTTCAAGAAGACGAGACATAGCTTCATCTTTCTCTACACCCTTCACTACCCAGAACTGTTGTTGAACTTTGTCAACAGTGTGGTTTTTACCAGCAACGTCTACCGTTACAGGATCACGTAGGAAGCGCTCAACAATGTTTTTCAGCATTGGAGGCATAGTTGCAGAGAACAGAACGCGTTGAGCTGATTCAGGAGCGTGCTCCATGATCGCAGTTACGTCGTCCACGAAACCCATGTTTAGCATTTCGTCCGCTTCATCAAGTACGAAAGTATTTACTTCGTCTAGATGTAGACGTTCACGGTTGATAAGGTCTTGAACACGGCCAGGAGTACCAACAACAACGTGAGCACCACTTTTTAGTGCACGCATTTGATCCACGATAGATGCACCACCGTAGATCTCTAGAACTTTAAGACCCTTGATGTTTTTACCAAGGTTTTTCATTTCAGCCGCAACCTGAATCGCTAGCTCACGTGTTGGAGCAAGTACGATTGCTTGTGGTTTGCGTTGGCCAAGATCTAGCTTGTTTAGAAGAGGCAGAGAGAATGCTGCCGTTTTACCTGTACCCGTCTGTGCTTTACCCAGCGCGTCAGCACCTTCCAACAGGTGTGGGATTGCCGCAGCCTGAATTGGAGTTGGTGACACGAAACCCATTCCGTCTAGAGCAGAAAGGATAGAATCATTCAGAGATAAATCGCTGAATTGAATAACAGAATCTTGCATTGGGATCCTACTTAATTAAACAAAAAAACAGTCCCATATGCTCTTCCAATTCGATACTGATCCATCCGTTTACTAAATCCGTTCAGACAGGAGCTAGTACAGTACACAACCGCGATAAGCCATTAGGGACGACTAAGGGAGGCGGATTATTCCTTAAATGCATAAAAAAAGCTAGAAAAAATTGAATTACATCACAATTTATTCTCACTAATGGTATTATTCGCATAAATTTCCACCTCTCCCCCCATTCTCCGGAGAGAAAAGCACCAGTACGCCGTTCAATTCATCAATAATTCACAGCGAATTTGTGTGCTTTAGGTAGTAATAATAGTGCGCAATGATTATAGTGTGCCCAATTCCATTGGTAAGTTAAGAAAAGATGTTTCAAGATAACCCGCTATTAGCTCAGCTTAAGCAGCAAATTCAAGAAAACCTGCCTAAAAAAGAAGGCTCAATCAGAGCAACCGATAAAGGCTTTGGCTTCCTGGAAGTGGACAGCAAAACCAGCTTCTTCATCCCACCAGCGTACATGAAAAAGTGCATGCACGGCGACAAAGTCGTTGCCATTATCCGCACTGAAAACGAACGTGAAGTCGCTGAACCACAAGAGCTGCTAGAACAAGCCGTAACTCGCTTTATTGGCCGAGTAAAAATGTTCAAAGGCAAGCTAAACGTTGCACCCGATCACCCACAGCTGAAAAAGCTCTCCCTTAAAGCGAAACTAAAGAAAGGCCTAAAACCTGACGAGTTCGTAGAAGGCGATTGGGTTGTTGCGCACCTTATTCGCCACCCGCTTAAAGGCGATAACTCCTTCTTCGTAGAAATTTCTGAGAAGATTACCGATGCAAACGACAAGATTGCGCCTTGGTGGGTAACGCTAGCGCAAAACGATCTACCAAACTCTGAACCAGCAGGCATCGAGAACTGGGAACTAAAAGACGACGCGGATCTAGAACGCATAGACATGACTCACGTTCCTTTCGTGACTATCGATGGTGAATCAACCAAAGATATGGACGATGCACTGTACGCGAAGAAAACAGAATCTGGCGATTTCGAACTCACTATCGCAATCGCAGACCCAACAGCGTACATCACACCTGAAGATGACATGGATAAAGTCGCGCGTGAACGTGGCTACACTATCTACCTACCAGGTCGTAACATCCCAATGCTGCCTCGCGATCTAGCGGACAACTTGTGTTCTCTAATCGAAGGTGAAATCCGCCCTGCTATCTGCTGTACAGTAACAGTAAACAAAGATGGTGTGATTGGTGATGACATTAACTTCTTCGCTGCCAACATCAAATCACATGCTCGTCTAGCATACGACAACGTATCTGATTGGCTAGAGAACGACAGCTCGGATAAATGGCAACCGTCAGAAGAGATCGCGACTATCGTTCGTGACCTATACGATTTCTCTCGCGCCCGTGCTGAGTGGCGTGAAAAGAACGCAGTTGTGTTCCCAGACCGTCCTGATTACCGCTTCGAACTAAGCGAAGACAACGACGTTGTTGCGATCCACGCTGACATGCGTCGTAGCGCAAACCGCCTAGTTGAAGAGTCAATGATCACAGCAAACATCTGTGCGGGTCGTACACTACGCGAGAAATTTGAAACAGGCGTATTCAACACACACGCTGGCTTCAAAGCTGAGAAAATTGAAGAAGTGGTTGAACTGGTAAACCCAGAAGGCGCACTAGAGTTCACTGCTGAATCTATCGCAACACTAGAAGGCTTCGCAGCGCTTCGTCGTTGGTTAGGTGAGCAAGAGACCTCATACTTAGATAACCGCATTCGCAAGTTCCAAACGTACAGCGAAGTGGGCAATCAACCTCTTCCTCATTACGCAATGGGTCTTGATATCTACGCGACTTGGACTTCACCAATCCGTAAATACGGTGACATGATCAACCACCGCATGCTAAAAGCAGTCATTTTGAACAAAGAACCTGTTCAAAAACCAGACGATGAAGTGGGCGAAGAGCTGGCTCTTCACCGTAAACATCACAAAATTGCCGAGCGAAACGTATCAGATTGGCTATACGCACGTACTCTTGCGGAAGAGCCAAGCAAACAAACGTGTTTCACAGTTGAGATTTTTGATATTAATCGTGCTGGTGCACGTGTTCGACTTCTCGAAAATGGCGCAGCGGCCTTTATTCCTGGTAGCTTGATTCTTGATAATAAAGAAAGAATTGAGTGTAACGGCGACAACGGTACCATTTCTATCGATAAAGAAGTGGTATACAAGTTAGGTGATACATTGGAAATCGTTCTAGCGGACGTGAACCAAGAGAACCGCAGCATCGTTGCAAAGCCAACCCAGGTATTTGCTGATAAACCAGCAACACAAGCAGAAGAAACTGTAAGTGAATAATACCGATTGAAGTTTAAAGGCGCTCAAGTGAGCGCCTTTTTTATACGTCATGCAAGAAAGATAAGAACGAATATGCCGAACATTGAGATCATTCGCTTTAATCACTTCACTGCTCGCAAAAGTGAACGCTACACCGCCACCCACAATGGCTTATATGTTGTTGAAGAAGGCTCACTCATCATTAACCAGCCAAGTGGTGAGCGAATTGAATTAAACGCCGGAGACTTCACCCTTTATAACTCCGCAGACCTACGCAGTGCCGAAGCCAAGCCCGGCGTGTTCAAAGCCGTAGCGCTAGTGTTTGATATTGGCTTGTTCAGCGAGTTTAAATCTGCCCATCCGGGCGTACAGTCAGAAACAGAAGAACGCCGCTTCTACCCTTTTTCTTCTGAAAACCAATCCTCGATTGCAAAGCTTAAAGACACGTTAATTGAGTTAGCGGACAATAAAGCACCGCAATACGCTCAAGGTCATATTGCGCTTTCACTACTATCACTGATGGTCGAATTACAGCCAGACATTCTATCTATCATTGATGACGCAAGCAGCCTCACCGCGTCTCAGAAGGCGATTAAGTACATTGAAAAGAACATCGAGAAAGACATCACATTAGAAGCGCTAGCAACGCACATGAGCATGTCTATCGCGACATTGAAACGCAGACTGGCAGCAGAAAACCTCTCGTTCTCGCTCATATTGAAGGTGAAACGCATCAACCACGCAGCAACGCAACTGCGTGTGTCACAGAAGTCGATTACTCAAATTGCATTTGAATCTGGCTTTAAGAGTACCGCACACTTTAGTACCGCGTTTAAATCGATTTACAGAATTACGCCTAAAGAGTTTCGTAGCCAAATTGCGAAGTAACGCATGGCATGGCACGAAACGGTGACAGGGTTAGCGGATAGAGGATTAACAGATAGAAACTGTCGTTAGTCCCAAAAACACGCTTGAGGATCGCTCTCTAATTCGGCGAGAAGCACCTCAAGCGTTTCACTCATCGGTAGCCTTTCATAAGGTACCCACACCAGATCTTCTCCACGATACGTTGGCACGTAGAAACACCAAAGCTGAGTTTTGGCATCAAACAGGATTTTAGCAATGGGAGACGTATATTCACTGTGCTGTGAATCAAGCAAGAAGTGCGCATGATAAAGCTCAACACCGTTCTCTATGGGCTCGTACAAGCACTTGCCTATCGCTTCTACCGGCAAATTGACATTGCGCCTAGCGCAGAGCGTTTGAACCAATTTGTGCAGACGACTGGTCGCCATTTGAGACACGGACATGAGCCTACTCCTGATATGTTGTTCTTAGTATATACCCAAGTACCTGAGAGAGGCAGAAATCACCATCGAGGCATGCGCTCGCTCAAGGCTAGAATATCACTCCATTTAACGACGAAAAGCTAACTGCGTCACCTCTTATGTTTCAAATCGGTAAAAGCCGCCCTTCGCATATTATTGATAACTATCCGTTTAAACCGAGAGCAATCGATCATTCGCTATGGATATCGATGCGCATTCACAAAAGTGTAACCTGAACGAAATATGATGAGCGCTGCTTTATACCGTATTTGGAGTTCAATATGTTACGTCTTTCTGTGGCGACCTTACTAGCCATGGCTCTGTCCCTTCCTTCTGCTGTGGCAAAAGAAGTCAATATTTCCGGTTCTACCTCTGTTGCACGCGTAATGGATGTACTGGCTGAAGAATATAATAAAACGCATCCTGACGATTACATTGCCGTACAGGGCATTGGCTCAAGCGCTGGTATCACCATGGTGAACAAGGGCGTGGTTGAGATTGGAATGAGCTCGCGCTACTTAACAGAAAGAGAGAAAGGCGAAGACCTCAACGTATTCCCTATCGCTTACGATGGTCTTGCTGTTGTTGTTAACCGCACTAACTCTGTCACCAACCTTTCGGAGCAACAACTGTTTGATATCTACAAAGGTAAAATCGACAATTGGAAACAAGTCGGCGGCGCAGACCAACCCATTGCCGTGGTAACACGTGAAGCGTCTTCTGGCTCTCGCTATAGCTTTGAAAGCTTGCTAGGCCTCACTAAGATCATCAACGACCGTTTAGTATCGGACATCAACCCAAACAACCTAGTGGTAAACAGCAACAGCATGGTTAAAACCATTGTTAACCACAACCCACACGCTATCGGCTTTATCTCCGTCGGCTCAGTGGATCGCTCAATAAAAGCGATTCAGTTTGAAGGTACCGAGCCAACCGCAAGCAACATCGCCAACCACAAGTACAAATTGGCTCGCCCTTTCTTAGTTTTGTACAAAGTAGATGGTTTGGATAACGCAGGCAAAGAGTTCGTGAAGTTCCTGAAATCGGAACAAGGCCAAAAAGCGATTGCCGATTACGGCTACACACCCGTGAAAAGCTTTAACCAATAAAACGCAAAATCGAGTAGGAG
>NZ_JAHGAH010001429.1:0-536 GCF_030248475.1 Vibrio sp. D173a | reverse complement strand
GGGCGTGAAGAAGAGTTTAAAGCGAGTGTCGACACGGCGCTGATGTATGCCGAGGCATTGAGCTGTAAAAAGGTTCACGCAATGTCGGGCATTCTTGATGAGCGCTACAGTCGCCAACAGCATATCGATACTTTCATCTCAAATATTCGTTACGCAGCAGACAAGTTTGTTGAGCATGGAATTGAACTGATGATTGAGCCTCTCAACAATCGCGATGTCCCTGACTACTTTGTGGCACATCAACGTGACGCCGTCGAGCTTATCAAGCAAGTGGGTCGTCCAAACGTGAAGTTGCAGCTTGACCTGTACCACGCACAAATTATGGATGGCGACCTGAGCACTTTGATTCGCGATGTCGCGCCTTATACCGGCCATATCCAAATCGCTTCTGTTCCAGAAAGACACGAACCTTCAGAGGGGGAGCTCAATTACCCTCACCTGTTCAATGTGCTGGATGAGTCAGGTTACCAAGGGTGGATTGGCTGTGAGTACAACCCACGCAACACAACGGAACAAGGTTTAGGTTGGGTTAAGCC
>NZ_JAHGAH010001428.1:0-598 GCF_030248475.1 Vibrio sp. D173a | reverse complement strand
GCTGTGGGGAGCATTGCAGCGAGAGAAAATAAAAACGGTTTAATCATTGTCGGTAAGCTGCCTGTGATGTTGAATCACCGCATGACTGATTCGGTTGCGAAGCGTCATCGAGGTATTGATTAAGGTGGAGTAGAACTGCGCCTTATCCAACAAACTTTGGTCGGGGTAGAGTGCCAAATACTGCTTCTCGTAAGGAGGGATATGCTGGTGCGCTTGGTCGTTAGTGGTGGTCATCGACAAGTCTAATGCATTGAGAGCCGCGATATCTGGACGATGAAGAAAGTTGAGAAAGCGCGCGGCCAGTTCAGGATTTGGTGCATCGTTGAGTATAGCCAGGCAATCAACCCACAAAATAGTCCCTTCGTCTGGAACATTGAACCCCCATTCATAATCGGGAGTGAAGCTTTGTAGTGTTACCTCATCACCGCTGTAACCTGCGGCAAGGTGAATGTTGCTCGCTCGTGATGGGGCTTTCTCGATGTACGTTAGTAGGTATTCATAGGTTGCTACGTAGGGAACCTGTGCCAGTAACTCTTGATAAACCTCTTTGAGCACCGTTTGATTGGTCGTATGTGCCGATACGCCGCGCACAAACAAA
>NZ_JAHGAH010001427.1:0-730 GCF_030248475.1 Vibrio sp. D173a | reverse complement strand
TCCAATTAGTGAGGCATGGTTTGGATTCCTATTTTGAAGATATTTTATTGGGCGATAGACCTGGTAGTAAGAGTGAGAAAATCCTTGAACTGAAACGCACCCACTCAACGGCCGCGATTATGATTGGTGATTGCATTAGTGATATCAAAGCCGCTCACGAGAGCAGTTCACAATCTATTGCTGTGACTTGGGGGTGGCAATCGCAGAGTTACTTAGAACAGGCTAAACCGACTGCAGTCGCACAAAACGTCTCAGCATTAACATCAATAGTGCACCAACTATCCGACATATCTGAATTAATGGCTTAATCATGAAAATCATTCACTTAACAGACACTCATCTGGGTTACACTGGCCAAGAAATCTATCAACGATCCCCTATTCCCGCTTTAGAAAAGGCCATTAAGAGTATCAACCAAGAGCACACCGACGCTGAGATGCTGGTGATCACCGGAGATTTGGCTCATGCAGGTCACCCAGAGGCTTATCAAAACCTCAAGTCCATTCTAGAAAAATTAACTATCCCCTATCATTTAGTCATCGGAAACCATGACGACAGACCAACGATTTCAGAGCTATTTCACGACTTTGAGTTGGATGAAAATGGCTTTGCCCAAAAAGTAATCACCACTAAAAAAGGGCACAAGCGAAGAAAGATAAAGATGTCGTAGCGTTACTGTTAATGGCTCAGCAATACTTACCAGATCACGAGATGATAATGGATAGTGACA
>NZ_JAHGAH010001426.1:0-503 GCF_030248475.1 Vibrio sp. D173a | reverse complement strand
GACGTTAAAGTGGGTAACCTATTCTCTGCTGAGCTGTTCTACACGCCCGATCCAGAAATGTTCGAAGTGATGGACAAGTACGGGATTGTTGGCGTGGAAATGGAAGCGGCAGGTATCTACGGCGTTGCTGCTGAATACGGCGCAAAAGCTCTGACAATCTGTACAGTTTCAGACCACATCAAAACGGGTGAGCAGACCACGTCTGATGAGCGCGCGACAACATTCAACGAAATGATGCTGATTGCACTGGATTCAGTCCTACTAGGCGATGACGAGTAATCGACACTTTCTCATGACTTGAGCTAATGACTTAAGCTGATGAATTGAAAAGCCCCTGCAGTCTGACTGCAGGGGCTTTGTTTATTCAGTCTCTAACAGAGCTTAGAGAATTAAGAGTTAGCGTTCTTAAGAAGTAAGTTCTCACCCGACTTGGACTTTCCACGTCTTAGAATCAACAAGATAAATAGCCCACCACTCACAAAACCCATCACACCCATACCTAT
>NZ_JAHGAH010001425.1:0-662 GCF_030248475.1 Vibrio sp. D173a | reverse complement strand
ACCTCAATGATGAACAATGTATTGATCAACCCCTCCGCCACAGAGCCTACCTATGAGTTGAAGCGCGTGCCGAGCGTCGATGACTTTGATTGCATGACTCAAACCATGGCGACCATCCTAGAATCCCTCAAGTTTCGTGGAATACATCGCGCTAAAGATGGCCGAGAAGCACTGATAAAACTCAAAACCTACAGTATCGATCTCATTATCTCTGACTGGAACATGCCCAAAATGAACGGTCTTGAGTTGCTCAAGACCATTCGTCGCGACGAAAATTTCGCTCACATTCCGTTTGTAATGGTCACCGGTAATATCGACCAAGACGATGTCATGACGTCAATTAAACACGGCGTGACAGACTACTTAGTTAAGCCATTTTCTCGCAGTATGTTGATAGAGAGAGTACACAAGGCGTTTAATGCACCCACACCACAACTCATTATCGACAAAGCAGGTTCAGCAGAAATCAGTCGTCGAATTGAAAACATACCTAAACCAATGCCTCAAAATATCTTGTTGGTGGACGACGAACCGAACAACCTGATGGTGCTAGGCGAACTATTAAAGAGTCACTACAAGATTCAAGCCTGTCGTACCGGTAAAAAGGCGATAGAGCTGTGCGATAAAGACACGCCACCCGATCTTATTCTGCTCGATATTAT
>NZ_JAHGAH010001424.1:0-1095 GCF_030248475.1 Vibrio sp. D173a | reverse complement strand
TGGATTGACCGTTATTATGGTTTTGCACGACGTCAACATGGCGGCCAAGTTTAGTGATCATTTGATCGCGCTGCACTCGGGACAAGTCATTGCATCAGGCACCCCTCAAGAGATGATGACACCAGAGACACTTACCAAAATCTATGGAATGGAGCTTGCGCTCTTCAATCATCCAGTCACTGGTCAACCCATCAGTTACATCCCCTAAACGAAATGACTCTGTTGTGAAAAAAATCATTACCCTCCTCGTGTCTGCCCTAACATTCAATTCACATGCATTGGAGCTGACACATGAAATGGGGACCGCCAACTTTGAAACCACACCAACAAAAATCATCGCTCTAGACTGGGCATTATCGGAAACGGTAATGAGTCTGGGCGTTGAGCTTGAAGGTATTGCTGATGCACCAGGCTATCAACAATGGGTGGTAGAGCCGCAGCTGAACGAGCACGCGGTAGATGTAGGCTCTCGACGAGAACCCAATTTAGAACTGCTCACCAAGTTACAACCTGATGTTATTTTAATGAGTAAACACATGGCAGCCGCGTATGAGCAACTCAACAAAATTGCACCCGTACTGGTTTACAGTATTTACAGCGAAGAGAAACAACCGCTTGAGTCGGCGAAATCGGTGACACGCTCGCTTGGCCAGTTGTTTGATCGTGAAGCACAAGCCCAAGAGATCATCACACAGACTGAGCAGAGACTGCTTGCTAACGGCGAGCGAGTCCACGCGGCCAATAACGATGAAAAACCGCTTCTGTTCACTCGATTCATCAATGACAAAACACTGCGTATTCACAGTGAGGGGTCACTGGCTCAAGACACTATCCATGCGATGGGCCTGAAAAACGACTGGAATGAAAAAACAAACCTTTGGGGCTTTAGCACCGCAGGAATCGAAAAAATCGCAGAACATCAAACAGCCAATGTGATGATCTTTGGTCCTCTGACCGATGACGAACGCAATCAACTGACTCGCTCTCCACTTTGGCAGGCAATGGCTTTCACTCGTACTGACTCAGTTTACGAATTACCTGCAATCTGGACATTTGGTGGGCTGATTGCCGCCCAGCGCTTTAGCGATCACATCA
>NZ_JAHGAH010001423.1:0-639 GCF_030248475.1 Vibrio sp. D173a | reverse complement strand
CAGCAACGGGTTCGCCAAAGCTGTTTTTCTCACCGTTCGGGTTTTTAATTTCAACACCTAGCATCAGGCCTTTGCCACGAACTTCAGCGATACAATCAACACGTTGTTGCAGCTTCTCTAGACCGTGACGAAGATATTGACCCGCGATATTGGCATGTTCAACCAGGTTGTCTCTCTCGATAATTTCTAGTGCTTTTGCACCCGATACCATCGCTAGTTGGTTACCACGGAAAGTGCCGGTGTGTTCACCCGCTTTCCAAGTATCAATGCTCTTATCGAATACAAGCAAAGACATTGGTAAACCACCGCCAATCGCTTTCGATAGACATAGGATATCTGGGTTGATACCTGACTCTTCAAATGCGAATCGGTGGCCAGTTTTGCCCACACCACACTGAATTTCATCAAAGATCAGAAGTATGCCATGCTCATCACAGATGCGTCTTAAGCCACGTAGCCAAGATGCCGGAGCAGGAATAACACCGCCCTCGCCTTGGACTGGCTCTACAATCATGGCAGCAGGCTTCATGATGCCCGCTTCATCGTCAGCAAGTAGACGTTCAATATAACGAAGGCTTGCTTGAGCGCCCTGCTCACCACCCAATCCAAATGGGCAGCGCAGGTTGTATGGGAACGGCA
>NZ_JAHGAH010001422.1:0-602 GCF_030248475.1 Vibrio sp. D173a | reverse complement strand
ATTCAGAGATAGCCTACCTTTAGTATTGAGCTCCTTTGTTGTTATTTTGTTCATGAAAATTGACCAAGTTATGATAGGTTTACTCGTAGACAAGAGTGCACTAGCTCTTCTAGCAGTTTCAAGTAAGCTCAATGAAGGATTACTTATGCTGCCAATGGTACTTGTGGGTATGTATTACCCTCATATGCTAAGACTACATAAGAAAGTGACGGGTGAATTGATACCATATTTGGGTGTTGTAAAAAGAAATGCATTTATAATTGTAGCTTCGGTTTATTCATTAGTATTTATCTCCTCAGATATTTTGATACCCACCCTTTATGGACCTGACTATATTCAGTCGAGTGGTCTACTGAAGGTACAAGCATTGACTTTATTTTTGACATTTTATGGTATGCTAGCATCAAGACTTTGTGTTATTTTTTCTTGTCAAAAACTTGTTCTTTACTCAAATCTTCTTGGCTTAGTATTAAACGTAGCGTTGAATATCGTTTTTATTCCAATATTTAACGTATATGGTGCCGCAATAGCAACTTTATTAACTCAGGCTTTGACATCATATCTTTTCTGGAAAATAAACCCTAAAACAAAAAAATTATTTG
>NZ_JAHGAH010001421.1:0-773 GCF_030248475.1 Vibrio sp. D173a | reverse complement strand
AAGAAATCGGATTTTCTGCTTTTATTTCAATCGGTAACGGTAGTGATATCGATTTTTGTGAGTTACTAGATTACCTCAGTACCGATACGCACACAGAAGCTATCCTTCTTTATATTGATACCATAAAAGACGCTCGTCGCTTTATTTCTGCTGCTCGGTCAGCCTCGCGTAACCGACGAATATTGGTTCTAAAAGGAGGAAGAACCGAACGTGGGCGGGCGGCAGCGATGGCGCACACTGGTGGTACAGATACACTCGATATTATTTATGATTCAGCAATACGACGTAGCGGCATGCTTCGCGTAAAAAACATGCATGAATTGTTCGCGGCAGTAGAAACATTGACACACTCAGTTCCATTGAGAGGTGAAAGGCTTGCGATTGTCACCAACGGTGGCGGACCTGCAATTATGGCCGTTGATACCTTATTTGAGCGAGGTGGTAAGCTCGCTGAACTTTCTGAAACTACCTATCAAAAACTCAATCAGCGCTTACCTGATAGTTGGTCCCACAGTAACCCAATCGATATTGTTGGGGATGCCGGTGAACAACGTTATATCGATACCATAAACACACTTTTAGATGGGGATGAAGCCGATGCTATCTTGATTATGCACAGCCCTTCTGCCATCGCGCATTCAGCTCGAACTGCTGAAAAAATCATAGATGCCATCAAAAAGCATCCTCGTCATAAGCACTTTAATATACTTACCAATTGGTCAGGTGAACTCACTGCAAAACCGGCCAGAAAGCTCTTTACCGATGCCGGTATT
>NZ_JAHGAH010001420.1:0-733 GCF_030248475.1 Vibrio sp. D173a | reverse complement strand
GACGCCCACACCTCTTCAGTTTGCCCCGAAGAGAGTACCTTTCCCTGTTCAAGAATCACCAAGTGATTAGAGAGCCTGAGGATCTCATTTAGACTGTGAGTCACATAGATAATGGGAATTTTCACGCTTTCAGATAGGTTCTCTAAAAACGGCATCACCTCACGTTTGCGCGGCAGATCAAGCGAGGCTAATGGTTCATCCATCAGTAAGATATTCGGTTTAGAGAGTAGCGCTCGACCGATTGCTACACGCTGCTTCTCACCACCGGATAATTTTGCAGGGTAACGATCAAGTAGAGCTCGCAAAGAGAGAAGATCCACCACTTGATCGAAATGATCCCTATCGAAGGTTTTAACACCGTATCTAAGGTTGCTGCTTACCTTCATGTGTGGAAACAGACGCGACTCTTGAAATACATAGCCGACATTGCGCTGGTGGACAGGCAGATTAATACCCTTAGAGCTATCAAACAAGGTTTTACCAGACACCACAATATGACCACTGTCTGGGTTTTTAAGGCCACTGATGGCATTAATCAACGTCGTTTTGCCAGCACCAGAACGGCCAAAAATAGCAGTGATTCCGTGGCTTGGTAGATTGAGGTCTACATCAAACTCAGTATCGCCGAGCTTTTGCTGATAATTTAATATCAACTGACTCATTGATTGCCTCCTAATTTACTCGCCGTTTTACGGTTCAACCACTCCGATAACATCAAAGAGCCAAGTGCAAT
>NZ_JAHGAH010000142.1:0-67658 GCF_030248475.1 Vibrio sp. D173a | reverse complement strand
TACCCGGTAACCAACTAGCTTTATCAAAGACGCTATTTGTCGATAGAAGTGTTTTGAAATTTTGTTGATTGCAGTCACGGGTAATGACGATAAAGTCATCAAAGTCGATGTATTTCTTTAGAACGCTGTTGAGGCCGGAAAAAATTTCGTGGCGATTACGAGCCTCACTCATAGCAGAAATGGCTGATAAGATTGCTTTGTTTTCGTCAGCTAAGAGCTTCTCTCGCTGTCTTGCCTCTTTTAGTTCGACAAGAGCCTCTTGTAACGCTTCTTGTTGGTAAATCTCTAAATATTTATCTTTCATAAGGTTTATGGAAATATGGATCTATCAATCTACGATTGCTCGCTCTGCTATTAGCTGGGTTTCTTTCAATAGCTGTTTTGTGTGTCGTTCTTTGCAGATGTTTATCTGGGTTAAGTTCTACAAACTTGTCCAAACTGCAGATACAAAAAGAGCGTCATAGTCGACGCTCTTTAAAATCTTTTGCTCAGTTTGAATTAACCACCGGCTAATTTTACTGTCATGCCTTTCTTTTCAAGATGTGCTTTGATCTTGTCACGAGCATCACCTTGGATTTCGATGTTGCCATCTTTTACAGAGCCACCACAGCCGCAAACTTTCTTAAGTTCAGCTGCTAGTAATTTCAGTGGCGCGTCATCCAAATCCAAACCTGTCACAATGCAAACACCTTTGCCTTTACGGCCTTTAGTTTGTCGTTGAATACGAACAATACCGTCGCCTTTAGGGCGTTCGACTTTTTCTTCTTCTGGTTTGATGCGACCAGTCTCTGTTGAATATACGAGTGTCATATTCTTATTTCTTTTGTTGTTGTGCTTGTAGCGCTTTTTGTTTTGCAACTAAATACGCTTCGATATGGCGTTGAATGGCAGGTTTAGCACCTTTTATCAACTTGCCGTTGAACATACAGTACCAAGCATTTGTCTCTCCTGTATCGTTCTTTATCGTGTAGCCGTTAAATACTTCAGATTGTGGACTGCTGGTGCTTTGTGCTCTCTGACTAAGAGTCGCAAACTCTTTAGGGTCGATGATAGATGCCGTGTCACACCACCAATCTATGCTCTTTTTTACCGCCGTTAAACTGCCTTGTAGAACGTGGTTCTTGATCTTGACCTTCCAAACGGCACCGTCAGGTCCGCCTGATTGCAGGTTAAAACCTCTATAATTTGAAATTGCCATACCACTGAGCCATCTATTTAATGCTTTGATACAATCATAAATGCAACCGAGTAATAGTCAAAGTTTAGCACTGTGCCATTACTCAGTTATGCTTAGGTTTACCACAAAATGAACGACGGTAACGTTAGTTAGATTGCAGTATTAATACAATCTGCTAAGAACTCATGGAACTTGTGACCGTTGTTTTGTAGCATTTTCGGGAACATCGAGATTGGCGTCATTCCTGGGAAGGTGTTGACTTCGTTAAGGTAAATCTCACCATCTTCTGTTAGGAAGAAGTCGATGCGCGATAAATGACGTAAATTCATTTGCTTAAAGACGGTTTCCGATGCAACTCGAATCGCTTCCACCTGCTCTTCTGTCAGGTTTTTCGCTTCTACTTCAGTCAGTGAATGGCTAGACGTGCTGTACTTCTCATCGTAAGAATAGAAGGCACCATCAGGCGCAATCACTTCACCAGGCTTAGTAATGTGTAACTCGCCGTTCATCTCATAAGCGGCAACTTCCAGTTCACGAGGTTTGACTGACTTTTCTACCAAGACTTGCTCTGAGTAACCAAATGCATCGTTCACAGCTTGGGAAACAGATTGCTTCTCAGTGACACTGTAACATCCCACAGAAGAACCTTGACGTGCAGCTTTGACAAACACTTTTCCCCATTTATCAAACGCTTGTAACGCTTGTTCATGAGCTTGCTCATCGTTACGTGTTAAGAATAAGTATGGAGTGTTCGGAATGCCAATCGCATCGTACCAAAGCTTAGATGTGATTTTGTTGAAGCTGTTGCTGCTTGCTTCAGGGCCACAGCCTAGGTAAGGAATGCCCGCGATTTCAAACATAGATTGAATGTCACCGGTTTCGCCAGGGAAACCATGAATACAAGGGACAATGAAATCAACGTCTAGGCTTAGGTTGTCTGAACACAGCTTTTTCTGGTTAAGGTCTAAGTAAACCAATTCACCTTGGTTTGTTACCCAACCTTCATTTTTGATTTCTACGCGTGTAACGCTCACGTTTTCAATCAGATTCAGCTGTTGCTCTACAAAGTTTGCAGAAAGTAGTGAAATCTCGTGCTCTGAAGAGCCGCCACCGCATAGTAAAAGAATATTTTTAATCATGAATCAATCTTTCCGTGATCTCCAAAAGATACTATTCAGTATGATAAACCTTTGAGTAGTAACGTACAGTAATTTTACTGTAAGGAATGCTGTTCGAATAGGATTTGACCAAAGAAAAAAGGGAGCAAAACGCTCCCTTCTCTTGTTCTATTAATTTAGCTTGTTAAGCGTTGGATAAGCCGAGTTCTTAATGGCATCAATGCTTTTCACAAATGGCTTAAGCTGTTGGAAGTGCGTTGGCAATGTCGAGATTGCTTGCTTGGCTTCTGCACTTGTTGCGTAGTCACCGTAAAGTACTGAGAACCACTTAGTTCCATTTACCACTTTGTAGTTTTCCCAAATTGGCTGGCTGTTTTGTGGTAGCTGACGCGCAAACTGATCGACTTTTGCTTGGCTGCCTACGGCAACAACTTGGATGGTGTAACCAAAGCGCTGAATGCCTGCTTGCTTCTTACTAGGCGGAATGATCTTAACTGGTTTCACCTGATCTTTAGGTGTTAACTTAACGACCTTTTTCTCTTCAGGCTTCGCAGTCATTTTTACGACTGTTGGTTCTACGTCTTTCTCTACCACTGCGTTCTCAGACGACATAATTGGCTTTGAAATAGACTGAGATTGGTAGTCTTCTCGGTAGCTTTCTGACGTTACGTCAGTGATGTAAGATTCCGATGCACAAGCAGAAAGCAGTACTGACAAGCCGATGATTGCGATTTTTTTCATGAAGTAACAAACGCTCTGGATAAATATTACGATAAATCATGCCGATAGCAGGCTATTTTATCAAGCACCAAACACAATAAACTGTGATTTTGGTGTGATGAGCGACACAAACTCTGTACGCATGGTTTAGTTTTGCACCAATGTCTGGCTTGTTCATATTTAAAGAGAAGCTTATTCGTTTATGATTGTATGAGGAATGACCGACCGTTCTCGTCGTCGATGGCAAAGGAGTCACAATGAATAAGCTACAAAAACTCTTCAAACCGAATTCTGTTGCTGTGATTGGCGCATCTCAAAAAGCGCTGCGCGCAGGCCAAATTGTAATGCGTAATTTGCTTCAAAGTGGTTTTGGCGGGGCCATCATGCCCGTGACACCAAAATACAAATCGGTGTCTGGTGTTATTGCTTATCCAAACATTGCTTCCCTGCCCTATACCCCTGATATCGCCATCCTCTGTACTAATGTGGCACGCAATAAGAAGTTACTGAAAGAACTGGATGAGCGAGGGACAGAATTCGCGATTGTTATTTCTGACGATGCCGAAAACATCGATGTTGCTGACTTAAACATCCGAGTCATTGGGCCAAACAGTCTTGGCGTTATTCTTCCTTGGCATAACTTCAATTGCTCGTTTTCTCCTGTTGCTGCGTTACCCGGCAAGATTGCTTTTATCTCTCAATCCGCAGCCGTTTGCACAACGGTATTAGATTGGGCGAATGACAAGAATATCGGTTTCTCCTCTTTTATTTCTATTGGCCAAGGACAAGATGTTGATTTTGCTGAATTGCTCGATTACTTAAGTATGGATGCAAAAACAGAGGCCATTCTTCTTTACGTGGATACGATTAAAGATGCGCGCCGCTTCATGTCTGCTGCTCGTGCAGCCTCTCGTAACCGACGCATTTTGGTTTTGAAAGCCGGTAAATCGATTCAGGCTAGAACTCTGGGTGATCAAGACGTTGATTCGTTGGATGTGATTTATGACTCGGCGATTCGTAGAACCGGTATGCTACGCGTAGGTAACACCCACGAATTATTTGCCGCTGTAGAAACTCTGACCCACTCTGTTCCACTTCGTGGTGAACGTCTTGCGATCATTACTAACGGTGGCGGACCTGCTGTTATGGCAGTAGATACGTTGCTAGAACGCGGCGGTAAGCTTGCTTCACTTGATGAGGTATCTGCCGATCAGTTAAGCAAGGTATTACCAACCAATTGGCGCGGTGTGAACCCTATCGATCTTGCGGGCGATGCGACGAAAAAGCGTTATGTCGATACGATAAACACGCTCATGAATAATGACTGTACCGATGCGATTTTGATCATGCACAGTCCTTCTGCTGTGTCTGACTCTTTGGAAACCGCCCACGCGGTAATTGAAGCTATTCAAGCCCATCCGAGACACAAACACTTTAATATTCTAACTAATTGGTCTGGCGAACAAACCTCTCGGGAAGCTCGTCTTGCGTTCACTCAAGCTGGCATTCCTACTTACCGAACGCCAGAGAGTGCCGTTGTCGCTTACATGCACTTAGTCGAATACAGACGTAACCAAAAACAACTGATGGAAACACCAACGACGGCGGAACCATTACACTCTGGTAGTGTAAATTCTGCGCGCGAGTGGGCCCGCGAACAATTACTGGATAAAAACACAGTAACACTAGACACCCACCAATCCAGTCCACTATTTGAGCAGTTTGGTTTTCATATTCTCCCTACTTGGATCGCTTCAGAAGTCACAGAAGCCGTACATATGGCAGAGAACATCGGCTATCCGGTGGCAGTAAAACTTCGCTCTCCTGACATTCCTCATAAATCGGATGTACACGGTGTCGCACTTAACCTACGTAACAGCCAAGAAGTCTCGAGTGCCGCACAAGCGATCTTAGACACTGCGAAGCTCAGTTACCCTGCCGCGAATCTTCAAGGCCTTTTGGTACAAGGGATGGCGAAGCTTGGTAGCGCCGAAGAGTTGCGCGTCAGTATCGCGGTGGACAAGGTGTTCGGGCCGGTGATCTTACTTGGGCAAGGTGGTTCAGATTGGAACATCACGCAAGATGCGGTTGCAGCCCTGCCTCCGCTCAATATGAACCTGGCGCGCTACTTAATTGTTATTGCACTGAAATCAGGTAAGGTTCGATTACAGAAACATAAAGATGCGCTAGACATCACCGAACTGTCTAAGTTCTTAGTTCGTATCTCTCAAATGGCGGTTGAGTTGCCAGAAATAGAGAGACTGGATATACATCCAGTGCTTGTATCTGGTAGTGACTTAACCATTATTGATGCCGACGTAACATTGAAGCAATACAAAGGTGATGCGCAAGAACGGTTAGCGATTCGTCCTTTCCCTGCCGAATTTGTTGAAACCGTCACATTGAGAGATGGCCAACCTATTCTGCTTCGTCCTATTTTGCCGGAAGATGAACCTATCCACGCAGAGTTCATCAATAGTGTCTCTAAAGAAGATCTGTACAACCGATTCTTTTCTGACGTTGGCGAGTTCAACCATGAAGCGCTCGCGAATCTCACTCAAATCGATTACGACCGAGAAATGGCGTTTGTTGCAGTGGCGTTTGATGAGAACGGTCCTTCCATCATCGGTGTAGCGCGCGCGCTGATTACTCCGGACAACAGCGATGCAGAGTTTGCCATTTTGGTGCGTTCAGATTTAAAAGGAAAAGGTTTAGGCAAAGTGTTGATGCAAAAGATCATTACTTACTGCCAAGCGAAAGGCACAAAGCAGATGTCTGGTATGACAATGCCAACCAACCGAGGTATGTTGTCACTCGCGCAAAGTTTGGGTTTTGAATTGGATGTACAGTTCGCTGATGGTACTGCCGATATGATTCTTCCTCTCAACTAATTGAGTCCTATCAAGAGAAAGATCGGCATAACTGATTAAAAATAAATAAAGGGACGCTTAATCGCGTCCCTTTGTTGAACGAACTTTACTGTTTGCCTTGCAAAACTAAAATAAAGTTACAGCATCACTTTAATTTCCAATTCTTCTTTAAGTATTGAACGCACCATGATTTCGCTTCACCCATCGCGTTTCTGCGCCACGCAAGAATAATGTCGACCGGCTGATCTTCCGTACCTTCGATTCGCTTTAAGGCGCCACTTTCAATCAAAGGCTGAGCAATTTGGCTTGGGAGAGTGCCTATCCCCAATCCGGAAGTCAGTGCTTCCACTTTCGCGGGAAAGTTCGTGACGGTGAGCCTTGGCTGTTTCTGTATAACATTAATCGACATTGCCGGCTGTTCTCTTGCCGTATCCGCGATCGCAATCACTCGGTATTTCGCCCTCGCAGCATCATCGAAGTCACCACTCCGTTTATGTACATAGTGATCGGATGCAGCCACCCATACCATGCTCATTTTACCGATATTTTCTGCCTTTACGTCCTGAGGTAAAGTGTCTAGCGGAGGACAAACGAGCAGATCTGCACGGCCTGCGTTGAGCGACTCCCATCCCCCCGCGAGAATCTCTTCTTGCAGTCTTACCCGCGTACTACTTACGTTGGCTAGCGCGTCAACCATTGGGAAGAAATTTGAAATCGGAATAATGCCATCAAAAGCGACTGTAATATCGAGCTCCCACCCATTAGCGAGCAAGGTGGCGTCATTAACGAGCTTTTCGCTTGCTTGTAGAATCGCCCTGCCACGTTCAAGTATCAATTTTCCCGCTTCAGTGAAATGTGCTTTGTGGCCTGAACGGTCAAAAATGTTGATATCAAGGTCTTGTTCAAGCTTTTGTATTTGATAACTGAGTGACGAAGGCGCGCGATCTAACTCGTTCGCGGCAGCAGCAAAACTTCCTCTTCTATCAATAGCATCAAGAATATGAAGTGCTTCTAAAGTGATTGGGCTCTGCACAGAAACTCCTATTTGTGTGATGGCTATCACAGTAGTGGTGTTTGAGAAAAAATTAAAAATGTAGCTTCAACCAATATAACAGATTGATATTTAAAGACTACCTTTCCTATAGTACAAATTTTGACTTATAGAATTAACATTAAACAATAATTGGAACGATAGTAATTACCATTTAGATCTAATAAGATACCGCACGTTGTTATTGCCTCTTATGGATTTAAGGTATTGAAGCCAATGTATAAAAAATCAATTTTGTCAGCCTCTATTCTTATCGCCCTCTCCCAAGGTGCTTACGCTGAAGATAGTTCAACATTTAATGAAGTGGTTGTATCCGCGACTCGTACCGAGCAAAACATTAATGACGTATCAGCTTCTGTGGAATCGGTATCTTCTAAAGATATCGAGCGCTCTCTTTCTAAAAATCTGTATGATGCAGTTCAGTATACTCCGGGCGTTGAAGCTACTACTTCAGGTCGTTTTGGTATCTCTGGCTTTAACATTCGAGGAATGGAAGGCGACCGAGTCAAAATTGTTATTGATGGCGTTCAGCAAACCACGCCATTCAATCCAGGAGGCGGTGCGGTTCAAGCTATTTATCCAAACGCGATTGAACTTGACACACTGACAAGTATCGAGATTAACAAAGGTCCATCGTCAACCCTTTACGGTTCAGATGCAATGGGTGGCGTCGTGGTTCTAAAAACAAAAGATCCCTCAGATGTTTTGAAAACAGATGGTGATGAAAACCGCTTTGGTATTAAATCAAGCTACTTCTCTGCTGATGAGCAATTCAAGAACACAGTAACTTGGGCAATTCGCCAAGGGAACCTTGAAACACTATTCATGGGTACTTACGCAACAGGTAGTGAATTGCAAACTTACGGTGATGGAAGCGATATTGATGGCGGTGACCGTGGTTTAGAAAACCCAGCAGACAAAGATTTAAACAACATTCTTGCTAAAGCCTACTACACACTAAATGATACAAACAAAATTGGCGTCGTTTTTGAACGTTACAATTACCAGTACGACGAGAACAATCGCAGAGGAAACTACACTCTGAACTTTGGCCCTATGCCTGGTGTCACTTATGCTGATGCAAAAAGCAGTGATGAGACGACACGTACGCGTTATGGCATTAACTACGAGTTGACGGAAGCTAACCCAGCCTTCGATGAAATGAAGCTAGACCTGAACTATCAGGTTACAGAAAGCGAAAACTCTAACTTCTCAAACGTTACGGATCATATGGGTTATATTGGCTATAACGGCGATCGTACTCGCCTTCGTCAAGCTGAAGATAAGTCGATCCAGTTTGACGCACAGTTCGATAAAGTAATTACCATGGACAATTCCATTCATGAGCTTACTTACGGTTTAAACTTCGTTAAAACAGATTTTAGCCTAACAAACGTCGATATTTTCCATGACAACGGTACCAGCCGCCCTGGTGCAACGACGATTCCAGATGCAGATGTAACTGAATGGGGTGTTTTCCTTCAAAACAACGCGTTCTTACTAGAAGATACGCTTGTTCTTAATGCTGGTATTCGTTATGACTCATTTGAAGCTGACCCTTCTTCAGATGAAGCTTTCAACACTGAGCGCAACAAAAACAGCAACGATTCTTTGACGGGTAAACTTGGAGCAGTCTATCACATCAATGAGAAGCTAAGCACATTCGCTCAAATCAGCCAAGGTTTTAAAGCGCCAACTGTCGAGCAGCTTTACTACGAGTACGACACTGGTGCTGAATTCGTTCCGAACCCAAATCTAGAAGCAGAAAAGAGTTTGTCTTACGAAATTGGCTTCCGCGGACAAAATGATTTTGCTCAATTCGAACTTACGGGCTTCATCACTGAGTATAAAGACTTTATCGATGCAGAAGATTTGCCGAGTAACGATCCGAACAAAGATCGCTTCACTATTGTGAACCGTGATGAAGTGGATATTTCGGGTGTGGAATTCAGCTCGACTCTTCTACTTGATGAAAGCTTTGATGCTCCTAAAGGTATGTACACTAAATTGTCTATTACCTACCTAGATGGTGAAGATAAATCAACGGGTAAACCTCTAGATAGTGTCGCACCATTATCATCTGTAATCGGTTTGGGTTACGATAACGTAGAGCATCACTTCGGTGGCCTAGCTTCTCTTAAGTTAGCAGCGAAAAAAGATGATTGGTCTGACGAGGACCAAATTGACTCATCAGGTTATGGTGTAATGGATATTACCGCTTACTATATGCCAATGAAAGACCTGACTTTATCAGCAGGGTTGTTCAACGCGTTTGACAAGAAATATTGGACATACCAAGACGTTCGCAGCCTTGATAACACCGACAACACCGATTTTTACAGCCAGCCTGGCCGTAACTGGGGTGTATCGGTAGACTACCAGTTCTAATTTGATTTTTAGCGATATAATGAAAAGCGCCTGAGAGTGTCAGGCGTTTTTTATTTTATGTAAACTCTTAAAAGCTGTATTAACGTACTTGTTATACTTTACAGGCTTTTCTCAGAAAAACATTTCTTCCACACTACAAACACAAAAAAGCCAGCATTATGCTGGCTTTTTTTCCGTTTTCATTTCAAAAATGTTAAGAAAAGAATGAAAAATGAAAACTTACTGCTTTGCCATCTCTTTCTTCACCATAACTGCTGCTGCTACGATGAAAGTGATGATTAGACCAAGTTCCATGAACTACCCCGATAGTCTTGAGAAAATTTACGACCTAAATTAAGAGTCGGAGATAGTTTAGCACTTCTATTTATTGAAGCTACCTTTTAACCAGTAATTTACGAATTTTTCCGATTTAGATCAAAAAAGGCGCAGAACTGCGCCTTTTTGTTAATAAAGTGTAAAACTTAAGATTTTAAGCGTCTGGGTAACCTTGAGGGTTATTTGACTGCCAACGCCAAGTATCACTTGTCATCTCTTCAAGCGTACGAACCGCTTTCCAACCAAGTTCGTTAGCTGCTTTTGAAGGGTCAGCCCAACATTCAGCAATGTCACCAGGGCGACGCTCCACCAGCTTAAACGGAACTTCTTTACCAGATGCAGCTTCGAACGCTTTTACCATTTCTAGTACGCTGTAACCGTTGCCTGTACCAAGGTTGTAAATATGAAGGCCTGCTTTGTTACCTACTTTGTCTAGTGCCGCTACGTGACCATCAGAAAGATCCATTACATGGATGTAGTCACGAACGCCTGTACCGTCTTTTGTTGGGTAATCACTACCAAATACTGATAGGAATTCACGACGGCCCACTGCAACTTGAGAAACAAATGGCATCAAGTTATTTGGAATGCCTTGTGGATCTTCACCAAGCTCACCCGTTGGATGAGAGCCAACTGGGTTGAAGTAGCGAAGCAGCGTGATACTCCAATCAGGGTTTGCTTTTTGGAAGTCAGTTAAACATTCTTCTACCATCAGCTTGCTGCGGCCGTATGGGTTTGTCGCGCTTGTTGGAAAATCTTCCATAATTGGCACGGAAGCTGGATCACCATAAACCGTTGCAGAAGAGCTAAATACGATAGATTTAACGCCCGCTTCGCGCATTGCATCAACCAGAACAAGCGTACCATTAACGTTGTTGTCGTAGTATTCCAGTGGCTTTTCTACAGACTCACCCACCGCTTTAAGGCCAGCAAAGTGGATAACTGCTTCAATGTTGTGCGCTTTCATTGCATCGACAAGCGCGGCTTTATCACGAATGTCAGCTTCAATGAATACTGGTTTTACGCCGCAAACTTTTTCAATGCGCTCAAGCACGGTTGGTTTGCTGTTGTAAAGGTTATCGAGAATCACTGGTGTCATACCAGCTTCGATCATTTGAATACAAGTGTGGCTGCCAATGTAGCCCATACCACCCGTAACAAGTACTTTCATTTTATCATTCCTTCTGACGCGAATCGGGATAGTCTAAAGGTTTCTAACCCGTTTTTAAACTGTCTCTGGGGATTCGCAACCCATTAAAATTGCTTGGCCTTTACCTGCTTTCTTCGCTTGATACATGGCAGTATCCGCGCTCTTAAGAATTCTGGTCGCATCTCGTTCATTTACGCCAACCAGTTTCACACCAATACTGACGCCAACTTTAAGGAGTGTGCCTCGGTATTCAATTGGTGAACAAATCGTCTCAAGCAGCTGTTCTGCGATTCGTGTTACGACTTTTTGATTGGCAGGATTAACCAACATTACGAACTCATCACCGGACAAGCGTGCGATCAAATCGCTGTGCCGCGTTGCACCAGTCATACGTTTAGCAACGATCTTGAGCACTTCATCGCCCACATCATGACCATAAGTATCGTTGATACCTTTAAAGCCGTCCAAGTCGAGATAAAGTACCGCAAACTCGTCACGTAAATAGCCTGATCTTTGTACTAATTCTTCAAGCTCTAGGTGGGACTTGGAACGATTCGCCAGCCCTGTCAACGCATCGTGATGAGCTAAGTATTCTAGACGCTCCATCTCTTTTGCACTTGAGAGGTCGGTTAAAATAATCACCATGTCATACGCATTTTGATCTTCGCTCTTAATGATACGATTTACTCTTGCGAACATGGGTATGAGCTGACCTAGATGATTCTTTTCAATGACTTCCCCTTGCCACATGCCATAGTTATCGATCGACTCGAGGATGCTTGGCATCATGGCTTGCAGTTTGCGCCAGCGAATAGATTTTATGAATGGCTTACCAACTAATTGGTCCGAATCTAAGCCAACAAGTTTGGTCACTGCGGGGTTCACCATGGTAATGATGCCTTGATGATTCAGTACAACAAGTCCATCTTGACTGCTCTCAAACACACGCCCCGCGACACGCTGACGATTCATTGCTTCTTCAATTTCAGTAATATCTTGAATCACGAATAAAAGGTAGCCGTGCTTGCTAAGAAGTCGGCTCGTTAGGCTCAGTTGCTGTTCGCCTTCCCTATTTTCAAGGTGGATGTCATCGCACTCTAAGCCACGACTCAAAATTTGTCTGAGCTCATTTGGTGTTTTAGTCTGAATCAAATCACAAATGTTAGCGGTTTCTATACCATGGTAGGTCTTTTCAAAAATTCGATGTGTCGCCCTATTGCAATGTATTACACGCCCTAAATTGTCAGTCACGATCAGTGCATCTTGAATAGAGTCCACGACTTCTTCAGCGAAGGCTTTACGGCGCTTTAATACTTCCAAGCTGTGCTTACGTTGTTTCTCCAATCTTTGTTGGCGATCGAGCATGAAGTTAAAAGAAGACACCAACTCACCGACTTCATCTTTTGCGCGATGCTCAATACGGCCACTAAGATGATGACCATTTGCTACGTCCTGAAGCGCACGATTCACTTCAATGATTGGTCGCAGCACGCGACGCTCTACACCAATGTAAAACACAATACTACTGACCAAAAGAATAGCCAAGAACAGTAGCCCATCTTGGAGAAGCGCATCTCTCACTTCCATCAGAGGCAACTGGGAAATAGTGACCCGTATTGTACCGACAACCTTGCCTTCATGAATGATAGGTTCTAATACATAAAGAAAGTGCGCCGAAAGAGCGTAACCCACCTCATGCAGACGACTACGCTCTGTCACTGTCGGCGAAGGGAGCGTCGCACCATCCAAAGTAAAGATCGCAAATAACTGATTCTCTTTGTCGTAAAGCTTGACGCGTGATACGTTTGGCTCCTTCAGGAAATCAGCCAAAATCAATTGTGCTTGTTGCTTGTTCTTTGTTGCGAGCGCATCTTTAATTGAATGAGAGACATCGTTGATGAGAACCTTGGTTTGATCAACCAGTTCATGTTTCGCGGATTGATAAGTAATGTATGACGTGTAACTTTGAGATGTAACAAAGATGACCGTGATGAAAGCGAGAATCGGCCATATTAGCTTTGCTCGTAATGACATATATATTCCTGTCGCAGAAAGCAATCAAAAGACCAAAAGGATTGCTATGCAAACTATCACACAAAAAGAAGAAATAAGATTAACACGACATGCAATGAAATAAACCTGAAATTCTCAGATATTAGACTGATCAGTCATGAATTTCTTGAAACTTCGGATCATTTCAAAGAACTTGATGATCTTTTCATCGTTCTATCAATAACCTTCTGCTCGAAAAATGAAGTTAGTCACTGAACTTAAACGCATTTTCCTGCATTTTTAAGCATACTTTGGACTTTATAAACGTATGACATTGAATAATCAGCAACTGACACTAAATTGCGACATGGGTGAAAGCTTTGGCGCATGGAAAATGGGCGCAGATGAGTGCGTGATGCCTTTTGTCGATATGGCAAACATCGCTTGTGGTTTTCATGCTTCTGACCCAAATGTCATGCACGATACGATTACCCTAGCCAACCAACACGATGTAGAAATCGGCGCTCACCCAGGCTACCCGGACCTACAAGGTTTTGGGCGTCGCAGCATAAAAATGACCAACGACGAAATCACTAATATGGTGATTTACCAAGTCGGAGCTCTGCAAGCTTTGTGCAAAGCGCAATACACAGACATTGGCTACATCAAACCTCATGGTGCGCTGTACAACGATATGATGCAAAGTGATGGCGTTTTTCTTGCTGTCGTCAAAGCTGTGGCGCTGTTTAAAGTGCCGTTGATGATTTTAGCCTCCAAAGAAAACGAAAAGTATCTCGAAATTGCTGACGATTTCGATGTGCCATTGCTGTTTGAAGCCTTTGCCGATCGTCTCTATCAAGATGATGGAATGCTCACACCAAGAACGCAGCCTAATGCAGTATTAAACAGCGAACATGCCATTTTAGAACAAGTAAGAATGCTGGCAGAGTCTGGTCGGGTAAAAACCGCTTCTGGTCAATACATTCTTCTAGAAGCCGACACAATTTGTGTCCATGGGGATAACAACGAATCCATCGCTCTCGTTCAAAAGATTCGTCAAAGTCTCTACACCGGAGGAAATTAATGAATCAAGGGCAGTTTTCTATCTCTCCCATTTCTGAATGCAGCATCTTAATTCGATTCGACGACACCATTACTGTCGAACATATTGGTGAATTAGCGCATCAGATTGTCGATAAGCTCAAACTTATTGTTATGAACGTGGTTCCTTCTTATCAAACCATATTGATCGATTACTTGCCCTTTAGAATTCAAGAATCCACGATTCTGCAGGATCTCAATCAAATCGTCAGCCGGTTTGATGTCCAGTCAATGGCCAACAAGCAACCGAACTATATTTCTATCCCCGTTTATTATTCGCAAGAAACCGCTCTGGATTTTGCGCGCTTCGAACAAAACGGATTATCGATGAATCAACTCATTGAGTTACATACTAAACCGGTTTATACCGTTTCGGCGATTGGGTTTGCCCCTGGGTTTGCTTTTCTCTCTGACGTTACCCAAAAGCTGCAAATGCCAAGGCATCAAACACCTCGAACCCATGTTCCTGCGGGCAGTGTTGCCATTGCTGACAGTAAAACCGCAGTCTATCCAGCAGACAGCCCTGGTGGGTGGAATATCATAGGCCGCACGCCAATTTCGCTATTCACTGATACCCCTCCCTTCATTACATTTGAGGTGGGTGACAAGGTCACGTTTGGTTCGATATCCAAGCAGGAATTTGTGAATTTAGGAGGCGTTTTATGCGCTTCGTAGGTTTATTGGTAGAAAAGCCAGGCCCGCTCTCTTTGATTCAAGATTTCGGTCGCTTCGGGTTAGCACACATCGGTATCACTCAAAGTGGACCAGTCGATGATTACGCTTACAGTTGGTCTAACCATCTTCTAGGCAATCCCGTTAACTGCTCTGTGATCGAAATTACATTGGGCAATGCGAGCTTTAAAGCCCTAACCGATTGTCATATGGCGATTTGTGGTGGTGACCTTAATGCAACGGTTAATGGGGAGCCCATTGCCAATTGGTCTGACTTTTGTCTACGTAAAGGCCAAACACTTAAGTTTGGTATCGCGAAGAATGGTCTTCGTGCTTACTTAGCAGTTAAAGGTGGCTTTGATGTGCAAACACACTTAGGAAGTACATCCACTACCGTACGAGAGTCTTTGGGCGGTCTAGCGCAAAACGGCGAACCGCTGAAAGCCGGAGATATGATTGGATTTGAACCGCATACACTTCCTTCATCAAAATCGAGGCAGATGACGTTCCGATTCAAACCTGATTACAACTTACCCTTAACGCTTAGGGTTATCGAAGGCTATCAATACGAAGATTTTGCTCAACAATCGATTGATGACTTTTATTCAACTGGCGGCTTTACCATCTCCCCCAATTCAAACCGCATGGGCTATCGTCTTGAAGGCGAAGCGATACAACCGCCTTATGAAGGGGTGCTTTCTGAAGGGATTGCGCTTGGCTCTATTCAGGTTCCTAACGACGGGAATCCCATCATATTATTGAACGATCACCAGACCATCGGTGGTTACCCTAAATTTGGCTGTGTGGCGAGAATTGACTTACCACGATTAGCGCAAGCCAAACCGGGACAAGAAGTGCGTTTTGTTCGCGGAGACAGACAAGGTCTGCAAGATGTGTGGTGCCAATGGGCTCAATTCTTTGGTTACTAGTAAGATAGCCGAGCCCAGATTTAAAAAAATGTGAGCGTTACATGCCGTAACGCTCTGCTAGTGCTTGAGGGTAGCCGCGTTCTTGCGTCAGTTTAATCGCAAACTGTTCTACTTCTTTTTCACTCCAATGCACAGTGACTGGGTGTTGCGTTTCAACATTAGATTCAGGCTCAACCCCAAACCAATGTTTTGCCATCTTTTGTGCGGCAAGTAAGGTAGAAGAAGCCTTAACGACTTCGATTCGAGCGTAATTATTCTCTTCAAATGTCACGTCAGCGGCACGCAATACAGGATCGGTTCCCGGGATTTGTTGTGCTCCAAATAGCGCTTTGCCACCCTTAACGGCATTTTTGTAATCCGGAATAAACTGAGCCATGTGCTTAATCGCATTGCCTGTACGCTCATCTAGGATTTCTTGTCGCCAACCATTTCGAATCTTAGACAACAATTGTGTCGGCAGCTCTGGCTGTGCAGAAGTGTTAGAGCTCTCCACCAAGCCGTCATCAAATAATGTGATGCCTTTTGTCATACCGTGCAATTGGAAGTAACCGTCACCATAAGGCGTTAATTGAGCCATGCCTTTGTCGGTACCGCGAGGGCCATGGAAGATCACTTCTGGCCACTGCTGCGTACATTCATTCCAACGCGTAACGTAAGCCGCCTTAAACTCAACCAATCGTTCGCGTTTCACGCCAATAGCGTCATCCACTGCACCAGTTTCAAAACCGCAAGCATTGATTAGGTAGTCGCAGCTTAAAAGCTGATGCTTTTCGTCTTTAAGATATGTGAGCGCCCAATGTGAACCATCCCAATGGGTTTGCTTAAGTTCCGCTTGAGTCAATACCTCAACATTAGGCAGTTGATCTAGCGTCATATTCGCAACCGCAGCTAATCTGAATACGCTCCATCCGTATTCCTGAACTGCGACGACCGGATATTTAAGGGCTTCCAAATCAGCGTGTTGAGCAAACGGAATACACCATTCATCAATGCTCTTTGGACTTTGCGGTTGTGTTTGCTGCGCCAGCGCAAGAAGTTCAGCTTTCGAGTACAGCTTGTAGTACTCATCGGGCTCACCAAGCACTTTGTTATCAGGCGCTTGTTGAACGAGCTTCTGATACGCCGATTTGATGACTTCTAAACGCGGTAACAACGCTTCCGGATCTCCTCCATCAGAATGTGGAACCGCGATTAAGGTAGGACGGACATTCAGTGAATGCGGATACAAACGGATCGTATCGATAGACTGAGCCAGAAGATCCAAGCACTGTTGCTCGGAAATCTCTCGATAAAGGTTACCACCAGAATGTAAATGACAAATTGGAGGACCATTGACCAAAGAGACGCCTTTTTCGATTACGGACACTTTGAAACCTAACTCGGCAAAGTGAATGGCTGCAGTTGAACCCGCAACTCCACCACCGATAATAGCGATGTGTTTATCTTTACGATTTGGAAACTCAGACTTCATTGCTTCACTGAAAATTTTATAAGGAGAAATATTTACTTAGTATGATTCTACTCGGGTTTGAGCATGATTAAAATCACAAAAAGTTCATGGGTTTGCATTTGTTAACGGTGTACGAAAAAAGTTACTTTTGAGAGCAAAAAATTTCCTAAAAAAGTGCTTGACGAGGTTGTTGGGAAAGCCGTTTTTTCTACCTGTGTGAATAATATTTTAACGCTAACACCCATCGCATAAAGCCTGCGGAAACACCCCACTTTACTAACACTTCAGTTATCCCAAAAGTTATCCACCGTTTTTGTGGATAACTAAAATAAAAGTGTCATGGAGTGCTTCCACTTGCTGCGAAACAAGGCAAACTAAGTGTTTACCGGTGTTAACAATCTTTTTATTAGACTCATTACTACGAGTGCTAACACGGAGAACGTGGCTACTGGTAAAGCTATCCACAATTCAGGGTGAATCTGTGGACTAAGTTGGAAACCATACTTCATTACTGCTGCCACACACGCTTCTGCGGCAAAGACTGCAACACCACTCGCGACAAGCGCCATAATCCCATATTCAGCCCACAGCGTTGTGTTGATACGTTTCTTACTGGAACCGAGGGTTCGATAGAGTCGAATCTCTTCCTGACGCTGAGATAAGCTCAAACGTAATAGTGTAAATATTAACAACAAACCCGCGACGACACCGAGAAGCGCCAGAATGGTAATCGCTGATACTATCTGTTGGATAAGTTGTTGGATTTTGTCGCCCATGGTTCGAATATCGAGTACTGATACCGTAGGATGAGCCCGAGACATTGAAGTCAGCAGAGCGTCGTTACCATCGTCGATTCGATAGCTGATCAAATAAGAACCCGGCAAGCTGGCCATAACATCTGAAGAGAAGATGAAGTAAAAGTTTGGCTTCATATCTCGCCACTCGACATGACGAATGCTGTCGACGGTAGCATCGAAGTTCTGACTGTTAATCACAAAACGCAGTTTGTCACCCAGATCAATACCAAGTTCGTCCGCAACTTGTGCTTCGACAGAAACGCTTGCTTTGTTCGTCCAAGAGCCGGACAGGATTTCATTGTATTCTGGCAACGCATCCCCCCATGTTAGGTTTAACTCTCGGCTTACTGCATCAGAACCTTGACCTTGAGATTTTATCTCTTTGACACTCACATCGTTAATTTCCGCAAGTCGACCACGAATAATTGGGAAGGCCTGTGACCTTGTCACGCCATTTTTATCCAATGTCTCAAGGTAGCTATCGAGCTCATAGTCTGCAATATTCAATGCGAAAACGTTGGGGGCATCCGCTGGCAGCGTCCTCGCCCAATCAGCAAGGATATCGCTGCGTACAAGCCAAATAATAGAGAGCAACATTAATGACAGAGATAAAGCGCCAAACTGCAAGCCACTCGTCACTGGGGTTCGGTTAATTCGACTTAAGGCGAGCTTCATCGCGGGCTTTGTCGATATATGAGCGAACAACTTGGTAAGCATGACACTCACGACGGCAAGCACAACAAACAAGGCTGCAATGCCTGCAAGCACAATCCACACTAACGTGTTATTCGCGTATAGGATCAGCAATGGCACTACAGGGACCAGAACTAGCCACATGCGCTTCCAAGAACGCTTACGAGAACCTTGCTGTAGCACTTCTAACGCAGGCGTTTTTATTAGACCGAGCAGAGGAATACCAAGCGCTGGTACCGTAATAAGAACAGCTGAAACAACAGAGATTAAAACCGGAGTGACGCCGTAACTAGGAAGTGGGTTTGGGAGAAGATCTTTGAGTGGAATTCGCAACAAATATTCCAAGCCGCTACCTAATAAAAGACCAACGATGCTCGCACTCACCAGCAAGATAGTGACTTGAATCAGTAGCCATTTTTCAATCCAACGACGACTTGCTCCCAAGCTCTTCAGCATCGCGATGGTTTGAGTTCGGCTGTTTACGTAACTTTGGCAAGTCAAAACCAACGTCGTTGCCGCCATGATGATGACGATCGCAACTGTTAACGAAAGATATTGAGTTGTGCGCTCGAACACTTCATTACTGCGACTTGCCGTATCTTGCGTGCGCCAGCGATCACTCGGAGAGAGTTCAGTGCTGTCTTGAAGTTGAGTCAGCGTTGTATCATCACCTTTGAGGAACAGGCGATATTGAACACGGCTCCCGACCTGAATGGCGCCCGTTTTCTCAACGTCACTTTGGTGAATATACGCCGAGGGCATTTGTTGGAAAGGGTTGAAACTCAGTCCTGGTTCCATCAACACAGCACCAGAGACCGTGAAATCAGCATCGCCAATGGTGACAATGTCACCTTTATTCACATCCAACTGCGCCATAATGCGCTCGTCTAGCCAAAGTTGGTTTGCCTTCACATGGCCTGACGAATTGCTGTCGAGAACCAGATCGCCCATCAATGGGTATTGCTCATCAACGGCTCGAACGGAAATAAGCTGCATCACTGTCTCGCTGAATGCCATCGTCGCAAAGCGCGTCATGGTTGAGCGTTCTAGTTTATCTGTCGCAGCAATAAGTGCATCAGGAATGGGGTTAGCGGAAACAAATACAGCATCGGCGGTTAATGCATCTTTGCCCTGTTTTACAATGACCTGCTCCATTCGCTCGGCCAAAGCAGAGAGCGCGAAGATGCTGGCAATCACCAAAATCAATGCGACGCTGATCGGCCACAAGTTCCCTTGACGTATTTCACCTAAGCTCCAACGCACTAGGCTCTTGTTCGGGGAATGCTTCGCCTTTTGGTTGCTTGGTGCCGAGTCTTGTTCACTAGAAGAGATCACGGACATGTTACCTCCTCTTTCAATTCTCCGGCTTCCATTCGATACACTCGATCACAACGACTGGCTAAAAGGCTGTCATGCGTAACTAAGATTAAGGTCGTACCGTGTTGTTCATTCAAGTCAAAAAGCAGCTCAATAACTTTCTCGGCGGTTTGGTGGTCCAAATTCCCTGTTGGCTCGTCTGCAAACAGTAGCTCTGGCTGAGTCATGAAAGCACGAGCAAGCGCAACCCTTTGTTGTTCACCCCCAGATAGCTGACTTGGTAAATGGTCTAAGCGCTTTTCTAGGCCTACCGCAGTCAGCAAATCCTTTGCCCTTGAATCATCTTCAGCCTCACCACGTAAAAGACAAGGCAGCGTTACGTTGCGCAGAGCAGTTAGGCTCGGGATAAGAAGGAAGCTCTGAAACACAAAGCCCAGCGAGTCAGCGCGAATTTTTGCACGTGCTTCGTCGTCCATTTTGGAAAGCGCATGACCGAGCAACGTAATCTCTCCCGACGTTGGTGTGTCCAACCCGGCAAGGAGTGTCATTAGCGTAGATTTGCCCGCGCCAGATGTACCGACGATGGCAATTCTTTCACCCTTTCTAATGTCAACATTTACATTTTTAAGGATTGTTAATTGTTCTTGATTAGTAGAGACTTGCTTAGAAACCAAATTCGCTTGAACAATAGGTGCGTTAAGTACAGGTGTTTGCATGATTCGTATACTTTCCTTAGTTCTCTTTTTCTGCCTTTCCGCTACAGCACATGCGAGCGAAAAGCTACTTGTTTTGGGCGACAGCCTGAGCGCTGGTTATCAAATGCCTATAGAGGAGAGTTGGCCTAGCTTACTCCCAGACGCGTTATTAGAACATGGCCAAGATGTAAAAGTTGTAAACGGTAGCATCTCTGGTGACACCACAGGCAATGGCCTTGCACGGTTACCTTCTCTCCTTGAGCAACACACGCCCGATTTGGTTCTGATTGAGCTTGGCGCTAACGATGGCCTGCGTGGCTTCCCACCTAAACTTATTACGTCAAACCTATCGAAAATGATTACCATGATCAAAGATTCTGGTGCGGATGTCGTCATGATGCAAATCCGCGTTCCACCAAATTATGGTAAGCGTTACAGCGATATGTTCTACGACATCTACCCTAAACTGGCAGAACATCAGAAAGTAGCGCTAATGCCGTTCTTCTTAGAGCATGTCATCATTAAACCAGAATGGATGATGGACGATGGCTTGCACCCAAAACCGGAAGCTCAACCCTACATTGCTGACTTTGTCGCTCAAGAATTGGTTAAACATCTCTAATTTTACTGGTCTAGCTCAATAAGTTTTACCTAACTTTACGTTACCCTAACCGGTATCTTATTCACCAAGGTTAGATAATAACAATGCAAATAGAACCGTTAATTCAGGGTGTTGTAGCTCGCTCAGCACACCCGTATGGGTGCCGCGCTTCCATCAAAGAGCAAATTGAGTACGTAAAACAGGCACCACAGATCGAAAATGGCCCCAAGCGCGTTTTGATTATTGGTGCTTCTTCAGGTTTCGGCTTAGCCGCTCGCATCGCCCTTACATTCGGCGGTGCAGAAGCAGACACGATCGGCGTCTCTTTTGAACGCGGCCCATCAGACAAGGGCGTTGGCAGCGCAGGTTGGTACAACAACATCTATTTTAAAGATGAAGCCACTCATCATGGCCGTAATGCGGTTAACATCGTAGGCGACGCCTTTTCTGATACTGTTCGTAACCAAGTGATTGAAGCGATTGAAACCTACTTCGAAGGTGAAGTAGATCTAGTGATTTACAGCCTGGCGACAGGTGTTCGTCCAAAACCAGAATCCGACGAGTTCTGGCGCAGCGTCATCAAACCTATTGGTGAATCGGTGACGGGTGCTTCTATCATGCTTGAAAACGACCAATGGGTTGAATCAACGCTCGCTCCAGCGACACAAGAAGAAGCCGAAGCAACGATTAAAGTGATGGGCGGTGAAGACTGGGAAAGTTGGATCGACACACTGATCAACTCAGAGTCGGTAGGCAAAGGTTGTAAAACCATCGCCTTCTCCTACATGGGGCCGGACGTAACACACCCTATTTACTTAGATGGCACGTTAGGTCGCGCAAAAGTAGATTTACACCAAACCAGTCATGCATTAAATATCAAAATGGCAAACTTTGGTGGCGGAGCGTACGCCACTGTATGTAAGGCCTTGGTAACTAAAGCCAGTGTTTTCATCCCAGCTCTCAGCCCTTATCTTCTGGCGCTGTATCGTGTGATGAAAGAAAAAGGCACGCACGAACGTTGTATTGAGCAAATGCAACGCCTGTTTACGACCAAGCTTTATGACCAACCAAAAGTGCCTGTCGATGGCGAACGTTTGATTCGTATCGATGATCTTGAATTGGATCCTGAAGTCCAAAAAGAAGTGTTGGCTTTGTTAGAACAAATGAACGCGGACAACTTTGCCGAAATCGGCGATTATGAAGGCTTTAAAGACGAATTTATGAAGCTAAATGGCTTCAACTTTGAAGGTGTCGATTACACTCAGGACATCTCAATGAAAACGCTTAAAGCATTGAAACCGTAAACTGCCTCCCAACCCTGACGTCTCACTTATAAGACTGTGCCAAGTATTTAAGAGTCCTGAAAGGTTTTCAGGACTTTTTTTTATCTGAAGTAATCGTCCCCCTATACTTGATCTAGTCGAGGATTTAAATGATGTGTACATCTGGCTACAAATAGAAAAATGATACTTGTTCACAGGGTGTGGGCCGACGGCAAAGGACTGCTTTTATGGGTACATTACAAACACTAGATTACGAGATACCCGAATCGATGCGGAGAAGTTGGCAAAATATCGTCAACCTCTTAGCACGCATTGCCGATGTACCCACTACACTGATCATGCGTATACATCCCGATTACATAGAAGTAAACACCACTAGCGAAACCGAAAATAACCCTTACCAAGTTGGCGACAAAGAAAAACTAGGACATGGTCTTTACTGTGAACACGTTATCGAAAACAAATGTGGGCTGTTGGTCCCAAATGCACTGGTTGACGAGAATTGGAAAGATAATCCAGACATCGAGCTAGGAATGCTCTCTTATTGCGGGCTGCCGCTGTATTGGCCGAACGGAGAAACCTTCGGCACCATCTGCATGTTGGATGCGAAAGAAAACCAATATAACGACACCTACCGAGAGCTTCTCGCCTCTTTTAAAGAGTCTATAGAAGCGCAGCTTGCCGTCGTTTTTCAACAACATAAGCTTGTCCGCTTGAATAACGAACTCAAAAGTCGGGTTGAAACCCGCACTACTGACCTTGCTCAGCTTAGTTACTCGTTGACAAGAGAGATAGACCGCCGTAAAGCCGCCGAGAAGCAAGTCAACTATCAGCAGACTCATGATCAAGGGACAGGCTTTTTGAATCGAGCAGCACTCGAACAAGTGTTAGACCAAACCTTAGATGGCATTGATACTGAACAACACTCTTTGGTGGTGATTAATGTCGGCTTTAGCAACGCTCGAAGCATACAAACGAAATACGGCTTCGAAGCCTTTGATGAGGTATTGAAAGAGTTTCGCTTTCGCCTTGGCCACACCGAATCCAGCTATTTTGTCACAGGAAGACCAAGCTCTAACGACGTCGTTATCATCGTTACCGGCGAAAACATAGAAACGAAAGTACAGCACCTCCTCGACGACATTAATCATGTCAGTTTGGGTAATTTTTTTATTGAGGACAACGAAGTCCACCTCAATTCTTATGTGGGTGTAGTTCAAGCCCACAAAAACAGTTATGGGAAGCAACTACTGCAAAATGCGTGTTATGCAATGTTGCTGTGTAAAGAGTCGGGCGAATCTTATCGCTACCTCTGTGAAAGTCAGTCTCAAGATATTAGTGACCATAACAAACTCGAGAGCTACTTGCTGCAAGCGGTTCGTAACGATGACTTAATGCTGTACTACCAACCGAAGGTTCTTCCACATAACCATAAATGGATTGGTGCTGAGGCATTACTTCGTTGGCGCCATCCGGTGCTGGGCGATGTCTCTAATGAAGCCCTAATTCACATGGCCGAGCAAAATGGTCTGATCTTTGAGGTCGGTTCGTTTGTCCTTCGCACTGCAATAGATAAAGCTAAGCAATGGTCTGAGCTGGTGGATAACTTTAAGATTGCCGTGAATGTCTCACCTATCCAATTGCAAAACGTTAACTTCGCAGAGCAAATTGAACACCTGTTAGATACCTTTCACCTACCCGCACACTTCCTCGAACTGGAAGTCACCGAGAGCGCGCTCATTGCCGATGAAGTTGTTGCACGTAATACATTGAATAAACTGCACAAACTTGGAGTGACATTGTCACTTGATGACTTCGGGACGGGTTATGCCTCTTTCAGTTATTTGAAAAAATACCCGTTTGATGCGATTAAAATTGATAAAAGCTTTGTTCAACAAATGGAAAAATCTGACGACGACAAAGCCATCATCTGCTCTATCATCCACATCGCCAAAAAACTGGAACTTCAAGTGGTCATTGAAGGGATTGAATCCACTCAACAAGAGCAATTTTTGATTGGTGAAGGCTGCGATATTGGACAAGGCTTTTTGTACGGTAAGCCAATGCCTTGCAATGAATTTGAACAAAGTTTGTTTAATCAAAACCTATTAGGTGGACAATACACCTATTCTTCCTAAGCATTTCCTTTACTCTGCTGGCGGTGGTTTCTATAATCGCCGCCCGCTTCCAATAAAAAGGCCATTATCTTCATGGATCAGTTGACTGCCACGCTTAAGAAAATCGAAAAGCAGAACTATCGCGCATACCAACAAATCAAAGGTCAGTACGACTTTGGTGATTTCGACTTGTACATTGATTACGTACAAGGTGACCCGTACGCATCTGCTTCTCGCCTACGTGCTACTCGCGCGTGGTCTTTGACCGGTCTTGAATGGCTTAAAGACGAATCCCCTGCATTCCAACGCGCGGCTCGTGACTTTATTGCTCGCAGTTTTGATGAGTTTGCAAAACAAGAGAACGCTGTTTCTATCTCTCTAAGCGGTCAAACCGTTCTAGATAACACTGCGGTGCTTTTCACTGAAGAAGGCATTGAGCTTCGCTTCCGCGTGAATTTGCCAGCTGAAGGTCGCTCTGTTCTTGGTAAGAAAGCGAACAACATTTTGACGTTCTACTTGCCAAAGTTTATTCGTCGCGCAACGCTGGAGCGTGAGCTGAACAAAGACGCGTTGATTGAGCACTGTAAAGTGGTGGAAGATCAAGCGTCACTGCGTGAACAATTAGAAGCAAATAATCTTGTCGCTTTCGTTGCGAATGGTAGCGTTCTTCCACGTATTGCCGGTAACTGCGATCTACCGATGAAAGATGCGGTCGAATTTAAAGCGCCAGAATCACTTCAGGTTACTCTTCACGCACCAAATAAAGGCTATGTAACCGGTTTGGGCATTCCAAAAGGCATCACCTTGATTGTTGGTGGTGGTTTCCACGGTAAATCAACGCTACTGAATGCAGTAGAGCGTTCTATCTACGATCACATTCCTGGCGATGGTCGTGAATACATCGTAACAGATGCGAATGCGATGAAGATCCGTGCGGAAGATGGTCGCTGTGTTCATCACTTGAACCTATCGAACTACATCAACCACTTGCCAATGGGCAAAGACACGGCGGATTTCTCTACGCAAGACGCGTCGGGTTCAACTTCTCAAGCGGCTTGGCTACAAGAGTCTATCGAAGCTGGCGCAAGTTCACTGCTTATCGATGAAGATACGTCAGCAACTAACTTCATGATTCGCGACGAACGTATGCAGGCGTTAGTAGCAAAAGGCGACGAACCCATCACTCCATTGGTTGATCGTATCGGTCAACTGCGTGACGAGTTAGAAATCTCTACCATCATCGTTATGGGTGGCTCTGGTGACTACCTAGACGTTGCAGATACGGTTATCCAAATGCACGACTACCAAGCGGTTGATGTAACCGAAAAGGCCAAAGAGGTTATCGCTCAGCACCCTACTCAGCGTCATAACGAATCAGAAGAGAGCCTACAAACGTTCCATCCTCGCGCGCTGAACCGTGTAGCACTGATGAACATTCTGACAGACGGTAAGTTCCGCGTGAATGCAAAAGGCAAAGACTCTCTTCGCTTCGGTAAAGAGTTTACAGACCTAAGTGCACTTGAGCAGCTGGAGTCCGCAGATGAAGTCAACACCATCGGTTGGCTATGGTTCCAGATCGCGCAACTTCCTGGTTGGTGTAACCACCCAGCGAAAGAAATTGAAGACATGCTATCTGGCGAATGGTACGCAACACTGCCAAAACAAGGTGACCTAGCGAAACCACGTACATTAGATGTCATGGCGGCACTGAACCGCATGCGTAAGTCTCAGTTTAAACCTTCTCGTTAATACTGAACAACACGAATAGCAAAAAGGCAGCGATAGAACGCTGCCTTTTTTGTTTGAATTAGATTGGGGAGTATCGCCAACAAGCTCATTTTGTTACATTGTCACGCAAAACCTATCATCCGTTACGTAAAACATTCCATGCATCGCACAAAACCCTAAAGCGCTCTGAATCCCCATTGTCTCGGTCTGGATGCCAACGTAGCGCGAGTTTGCGCCACTGCTTTCGGATTTCTGCTTTAGTCGCATCTGCACTTAACTCAAATAAACTTAGCGCCTTGGCGCGATCTAAATCTGAAGATGAGCTTCCACCTATATGACGTTGGTATCGGCTCCAGAATTCATTAAGCAGCCTACGTACCTCACCTTCATCCGCTTCGTAGTTCTTCCAATCAAGGTAATACTCTCTCAGAGGATCATTGGTATCGATACTGCGACGAGAGGCTTCAATGGCCGGCATCAGGACAATATTCATCGCTTCAACTTGCAGCCAGCCGTCTGGGTATAACGTTTCTTGTAGCTGATAAAGAGCGTTCATCAGTAAGAAGTTACGTTTAAACAAGTCTTTATTTGGGGATGAATCTAATTGAGGAATGTAACCGTGCTCACCAAGCTCCTGCGCGAGTGTGTGCACCTTCCAGTTTGTAGGTTGTTTTCGGAGAATGTCTAGAATCGGCCACAACAATGGGTTTTCCATATATTGCTGTCCGTTGTGGCAAACATCAAATTGTTCGTCCATGTATCCCCTAACCGTTTTAAGTACCTGTTATTAAAGCTAGTCAATTTGTACCATAAACACAAAAAGGCTGACAGTCATAAACCGTCAGCCTTTTGAAAGAGGATCTCTTTAACTTAAATAACGCCCAGCTCTCTCAGACGCTCCATCAAGTAACTGTGTGCGGTGTAACGCTCAGAAAGCACAGTATCCGGTTTTGGGTGCAGGAACAGTGGCAAAGAAATACGAGATTTTTCTTGGCGACCGCCTGTTGGGTTGATAACGCGGTGAGTCGTCGATGGGAAGTAACCACCCGATGCTTCTTGCAGCATGTCACCAATGTTGATGATTAGGTTGCCGAAATCACATGGCACATCTAGCCAATCACCTTCTTTGCTCTTAACCTGAAGACCCGGCTCGTTCGCTGCTGGTAGTACCGTCAGAAGGTTGATATCTTCATGGGCAGCCGCACGAATTGCGCCTGGCTCTTCTTCGCCAGTCATCGGTGGGTAATGCAGAACGCGTAGAAGTGTTTTATCGCTGTTGTTGATCATTTCAGACAACGCGATAGAGAACTTCTCTTGTACCTCTTTTGGTGCGTATTCTTCTACCCAGCCAAGCAGTTCTTGAGCAAACGCGTTAGCACGGTCATAGTATTCCATGATTTCCGCTTTTAGCTGCTCAGGCATTTGTCCCCAAGGGTATACATGAAAGTACTCTTTAATATCTTTTACTGAGTGGCCTTTCGCGACTTCAGAAACTGATGGTGGAAAATAACCGTCTTGTGTTTCAACATTGAAGTGGAAGTCGTTCTTTTGCTCAGAGCAGAAAAACTCGTACCAGTTTTTGTAAATAGACTCCACCAGCTCTTGAGGGATTGGGTGGTTTTTAAGGACACCAAAGCCTGTTTCGCGCAGTGAGGTGACGAACTGTTGAGCAGCGTCGTCAGCAAGATAATCGACAGTTTCCAGTTTCATGACATTACTTCTTTTATATTAGACTGAGCGTTGAATTCTATGGATGGCCATGTTGTAAATCAAATTTTAATGAAATGTTTGTGCGCAAACGTTTTATTGTTGAGCAGTTTCGCAATATATCAACATAAAAAGTAAGCATTACCCCTGCAAAAGAAACAATTGCACACCGTACAATTAAGTGTAATCATAAACACAGTTTTCAATTGAAGGATCAATTTCTCTATGAAAAGTACTTCTACTTTATTAGGTTTAACGATTTTCTACGCGATCGTTTTTTTGTTTTCTGCGTTAGAACCAAATTCCCGCGCGGTGTGGTTTGCAGAGATCGTTCCTGCCATCGGTATTCTTGTGGCCATTTGGGCATTGTCCATTCGCTACCAATTCAGTAACACCGCTTATGTGCTGATGTTTATCTGGCTGTGTCTTCATACGATTGGCGCCAAATATACCTTTGCAGAGGTGCCTTTTGATTGGTTCAACAACTTGATAGGTTCGGAGCGCAATAACTTTGACCGCGTTGCTCACTTTTCTATCGGTCTCTATGCGTACCCTATTGCTGAATACCTAATTAACAAGAAAAAAGTCAGCGCTAAATTGGCTTGTTGGTTCGCGCTCTTTGCCATTATGTCACTGGCAGCAGGCTATGAAATCATTGAATGGTGGTATGCCGCAATCGCTGGCGGTGATGAGGGTATTGCCTTCCTAGGCTCCCAAGGAGATATCTGGGACGCCCAGAAAGACATGTTATGTGACACGATGGGTGCCATATTATCTTTGGTTTTACTGACAACTCAGCGTCGACTGGCGAAGCCACTCTAGATAAGGGTTAAACCCTTCTACAATTGGGACTTGCACGATTTGAGCAACTTCATACTCGTGCAGGTCTTTTATTTTGTCTTCAACCAAAGCGTAAAGATCTTTGCGCGTTTTAATGATAAATAGCCATTCACTATCACTGCACACTTCGCCTTTCCAAACATAGTGGCTTTCAATGGCCATGGTTTGAATGCAAGCCGCTAGCTCTCCTTCCAACAAACCTTTGATGATTTCGTCACGGTTTTTTTCTGTACCAGCGGTACTCAATACCATGCAGTATTCGTGTTGTTCGCTCATAACTGACTCTTATTTCATCGTCACCTTGCCGCCGATCATCTTGTAGGCAGGTGTTCCTCTGACTAACGTATCTCTTGCAAACTCTTGTTCACAACCAGGGCAAATGCAAGGTGTCTGAGTGAAGTCTTCTACAATGCGTTCTTTGAAACACTTCACCAGCGCGCCTTTGCCGCCTTTTCGATATTTAAACAGCTGCGTCTTACATTTCGCACAATATATCTCGACCGTTTTGGTCGGTTGTTTCTTATTCGGTTTCGCCATCTTGCTCTATTTTTGGTTTTACCCACACGTTGCTGAAATCAAACCAACCAAGGGCATTGCACTTGGCATTCTGTAGTGCACCGCTGTGGTCTTTGTTTACGCCTAACCAACAGTGGAACATTGGGATCACCTGGCAGCTTTTCACAAGTTGCCTTCCCAATTCTCGAGCGGGGAAATCAGCATGTTGCCCTGCTCGCCATTGGTCCACCAGCCCAGCCCAACCAGAGAAATCATAACCTGCACTAAACTTGTCGATGTCGCTGTAATCCAGCAGCCATCCAGCTAACGCATCGTTACGGTTAGTGGCAATCCCCATTGCTTTAATCCAGATATCGACCTCTTCTGGTGATGGAGGTTGCGTGTCATAGCGAATAAATTCAACATCAATACCATGAGGTTTTAATAAGGTTCTAATCGCCTTTGCGATGACCGGAAACATCGGATGCTTCTTTTGATAAGCAACACAAATGGCTTTGTCTTTCTGAGGGGCTTCACCGGCAATGGTCGGCCTAAGGTCTATCCAGCCCGGCTTTAGACCAAACGCTTGCAGAACGCCGAGCTCGATTACCTTGTCTTGAGGCACATGGGCATACACTTGGTAACTGTTCAGTGTTTGGCTTAAAAACTCCGCCCAACGCGGGTCTCTCGCAATACCTGTATTTTTATTCAGTAATAAGAATGTACAGCCCGGATCGAGCTCAACTTCGTCCGTCGACGCTTGTTTGTCCATTTGTGGTTTGGTCAGGCTTGGATACACCATCGAGGAGTATGCTTCGTCGATCACCCATACCTCGACTTGATCCAAGAGCGGACGTAGCCCGAAGTAGCCATCGAATGCCGTCAAAATTAAACGTTTGTCATCGTTGACTTTCACTTGAAACGGCCCAGTTCCTACTGGCTTTCTATCAAACTCTTCCGCGCGCATATTGTTTGGCAACAGGACTTTGGCTTGAGACTCACTCAGAGCAAGCGGCAGGTACTTATCAGGACGAACAAGATGAATATCCACTGTCCAAGGTTCAGGCGAAACGACTTTTTCGATGTGTGAGAATAGATTCAATTCGCTTAATACGCTGATGCTTTCAATCACGCAATCTGTCGTGAGCAGTTCCCCATTATGGAAACGAACACCACGGCGTAAGTAAAAACGCCAATGGGTATCTGAGAGCGCTTCCCAATAATGGGCAAGGTCTGGTTGAAGTTGCTCATTGTCATCCAGCTTAGTTAAGCCACTAAACACTTGGCGCGCAATATGCTGCTCTGAACGGCGCATCGGCTTTTGCGGGTTCAACATCGCAAGTGGACGATAGTAAGGCAAACGGACGACCTGCTCGCCTTGACGGTGTTGTAAGCCGAGGTAGCCTTGAATCACTTGAGTGAGTTTAGCTGCGTCATTATCCAACGCCTCTAACGCCTGCCCGATTTTGCCTTCGTCCAAGTAACGACGTGCAAGGTTTTCACTGACATCACTACGATTGCGCTTAAAAACCAGTTTAGAGAGTTTTCCGCGACCTGCGGCAGGATGCCATTCGATCCAGCCTTCTTCTTCTAACTTATTAAGAACGATTCGAGCGTTGCGGCGGGTACAAAAGAGTGCTTCGGTAATGTCTTCGAGTTGCACTTCCGTGTCATTACCAGAGAACTTTTCAAACAGCGTTTCGAACTGAACGCGTAAACGAGGGCTACTCATAAAGAGGAAATTTTAGTTTTCATAACGATAAACTAAGTTTCCTCATTTTTTACGGAAAGTGCAAACTCCGACGTGCAAATTATTGAATGTCGATACCAATTTCTTGCGCTAGGTGGCGTAATTGATCTTCATCGTCGAGTTTGATCGACCATTTGGTTTCCGCACCATGTGCCAAAACCACGTTAGCACCGCGACCAAGCAGCTGAATTGCATCGGTTTGAGCTTGCAATGTGACCATCGCACTTCCGGATAGCTTAATCACGACTTCACGCTGCGTTGCGATAATTTTTCCTAAAGAGAATTCAATAACCATATGAGTATTCTCTTATTGAACCGTTTTTTCTTTCGGATGTTTTACGGCAATCGTCAAACGGCTCGTGCAAACCAAACGTCCGCGTTCATCCGTTATTTCGATTTGCCATACTTGAGTCGATACACCCAAGTGAACCGGCTTCGCCGTGCCAATAACGTGCCCGCTGCGCATGGCTCGAATATGGTTCGCATTGATGTCTAATCCCACACAGTAACTCCCCTCACCAACACAGAAATTGGCAGCCAGTGACCCCAGCGTCTCTGCGAGTACAACAGAAGCGCCACCATGAAGCATCCCTAGAGGCTGATGTGTAAAGCTGCAAACTGGCATGGTCGCAGTGAGTGAGTCATCCGTAAAATCGGTATAGACGATTTGCAGGTGCTCCATCATGGTGTTTTTCGACGTCGCGTTAAGAATGTCTAGATCGATTGGCTTTTTCCAAATACTCATTTTTCGCTCTTATCTCGCCCCGTATTGCACTGGGCGATTTATCTATGAAAAGTGCGCCTAGCATAGTCCTGATCGCATTGTGACTTCAAGGTCAAACGCAAGTCTCAACGTGATCAACATAATGACTTAACGTTTCTTTACGAAGCGTTATACTATTGGTACAAAACAGAAAATATTTATATGGACCCTATTATGAGAACATGGATCAAAGCCTCAGTGCTTTTGACAATAGCTGGCTTAACGGCATGCGGTTCCTCACCGACTGGTCGAAATCAAATTCTTATGTTTTCCGATCAAGAGATGTCTTCGCTCGGTGCTAAATCGTTTGATCAGATGAAGCAAGAAATTCCGATAAGCAAAGATAAAAAGGTCAACGCATATGTTCAATGTGTTGCCAAGCAAATTACCGATACGATCCCGCCTCAAGCAGGGTTTAAAAATTGGGAGGTTGTGGTGTTTGATAGTGACCAAGTCAACGCATTTGCCCTACCCGGCGGTAAAATCGGCGTTTACACTGGATTGCTGAAAGTAGCGAAAAACCAAGACCAACTTGCGACGGTTATTGGCCACGAAGTAGCACACGTTTTAGCAGACCACAGCAATGAGCGTTTGTCTCAAAGCCAACTAGCAAACGCGGGGTTGTCGCTAGCTAACGTGGCGATTGGTGCCTCTGAATATAAAGAGTATCAACAGATGACCATGGCAGCACTTGGTGTCGGTGTTCAGTAAGGTGTGATACTTCCTTATGGCCGCACTCAAGAATCAGAAGCTGATATTGTGGGTTTAGGCTACATGGCGAAAGCGGGCTTCGATCCAAATGAAAGCGTTGATCTTTGGAAAAACATGGCTGCTACGGGTGGTGGACAACCGCCAGAGTTCTTCTCTACTCACCCATCACACAGCACTCGCATCAAAGACTTACAGGCAACCATAGAAACGTTACCTGCGTCGAATGCGAAAGCGCCGAGATGTGGTTAGTTTAAATGAGTAGTGAATGCAGTTCTAAAAAATAAAGCTCCGTAATGGAGCTTTATTTTTATAGATAGACTTATGCTTTAAGTGCCGAGGATCTGCAGAGGCAAACTTAACAAGCTATCGCCTAACCCTGCGAAGTACCAAATGATGACGATAAAACCGCCAACCGATACCAAGTACCACGCAAACGAAAACAGCTGACCATAACGTGTTAACGGCAATAAGTGGCTATGATGGCGAGTTCGCCATTCCATTACCACTTCGAGCATTCCCATCATCAACAAGAAACCAAGCAGTGTTAAGCCGAAGGTATAGCTGATGTAGATACCGAGCAACGCCGTGACAATACTACCGGCCAAACCTATCCATGTGTTCATTGAAAAGGTTATGCTTTTAAGTACATGCCCGCCATCTAACGGCAAGATTGGCAATAGGTTGAATAGGTTTAACAAGGCGTTAAATACGGCCAACCCTGCAAAGATCATCTCACCGGTTATCCAATACAAGACAGTGAACACAATGCTGAGCACCAAACCAAAGAACGGCCCCATGATGGAGATAACCACATCTTGCCAACGCGTGTTTATCTTTTCATCGCTCAGCGCCAAGCCGCCCAAGAATGGAATTAAGTAAATGCCTTTCGTCTTCATGCCAAAGTACTTCATCGCACGGATATGACCATATTCGTGGAATACCAGACACGCAACCAAAGCCAGCGCAAACTCAATTGAAAACAACCAAGAATAGGCAGCCAAACTTGCGGATGCTAACGCAACCTTGATCACTTTAGCGCTTTTTAGCGCTTTCATTCCAAGCGAGACGAGGCCTATCAAGCTAAAACGTTTTTCTGCTGGTGGCGCTTCAACTGGTACTTGGCGTTCGATGTCTTTCTCGTCACGATGCCCTTCAGTTACAAGCGTTTCATTGACGCTCGCTTGGTATTTAAAATCAAACGGTTGCCAGTTTAATTCACAGCTCAATTGGCAATGCAGAACTTCCTCACCAGATGAAAGTTTAAATTCATGCAGCGACTTCCCAGCCTCATCATCACTGGCTGCGATTTGTGAAACCAGAGTGTTATCCCAAAACAGCTGTTGCCAACCTGCCATAGAGCCTTCGAGCCTCAATGGCTTTCCTAAAAATTCAATGTGTAGTAATTCCAACGCGATTTCCAATGCGACAAACACAAAGTGCGAATTATGCCTGTAATGGAATAGAACGCAAACCATGTTAACAACACGTATTTGATTAGCTTTTAACCATAAGATTTACAAAACAACTCTGGTCATACCATTCTTCAAAAAATATCATGATAATACATGGCCTTATTGATCGCGGTTTGACCTATGCATCAAATTTAAAACGTAATATAGGCGTGATCTTTGACAATTTAATCAACATACAATTAACATTATATTTACATTGCAGTTGTAGCGCGAACCGACAGCAACTGGTGTAAAAGGCACACAACAAATACAAAGACTTCGGTCTATTATAATGACACCCTAGGAGGGTCAAGGATGAACAAGAAGCACTGCTCTCTGCTGACAATTTCAATATTGTTTGCGTGTAATGCCCAAGCTGCGGGCTTTCAGGTAGCTGAACATTCGGCATCTGGTCTTGGTAGAGCATTTTCAGGTGAAGGCGCGGTTGCGGATAACGCCAGCGTTTTAGCACGAAACCCAGCTGCGATGACACTTTTTAAAGAAGCTCAATTTTCAGGCGCACTGTCAATCGTCGACCCTGAAGTTAACGTCTACGACACCGTTAACAATGAACACGCAAAAGACGTAGCTCCGCTGCAAATCGTCCCTGCTGGCTACTACATTAGCCCTATTAATGATCAATGGGCTTGGGGTATTGGCATGTTCACGACCTACGGTGTCGCTACTGATTACCCAGACGACATTACTGCCGGAGATATGGCAGGCGATACTGCTTTGCTGTCTGTAAATATCAACCCAAACATTGCTTACCGTATCAATGAACAGTTTAGTGTTGGTGGTGGTATTAACCTTGTTTATGCCCATGCTGAATTGACTCGTCACAAGGGCGACCTTGTAAAAGTATACGGTGGCAATAAATCCGATAACCTGATAGGTATGGAGGGCGACACTTTTGCCTGGGGTTGGAACATTGGTGCTCTTTACGAATTCAACGAAAACAACCGTTTTGGTTTCGGCTACCGCTCTAAAGTCGATTTGGATTTTGATGATGGAGAGTTCAGTAGTTACAAGTCTGCTATTGCAACAGCTCCAAAAGTCGATGGTCGACTACAAATTTCGCTTCCGTCTATCATCGAACTTTCTGCATTCCACCAACTAAACGACAAGTGGGCGATCCACTATGGTTGGCAACAGACAGACTGGAGCACCTTTAAAGAGCTAAAAGCGACCAGTCCTCAATGTGATGACGGGACAGCTGGTCAATGTTTCTACAAACCAGAAAAATACGAAGACAACAACCGTTACTCCTTCGGTGGTACTTACACGCTGAATAGCGAATGGACACTGCGAGCTGGCATTGCTTATGACGAGCAAGCAGGCGAAGCAACATTGAGTATTCCTGATAGCGATCGTTTCTGGTACAGCGCAGGCGTTACTTATGCAATGAAAGAAAACCTAACCTTCGATGCAGGTTTTGCTTTTGTTAAGAGTAAGTCTGGCTCATTTACTGAAACTAACGCATTGAAAGAAGAGATAACGTTCGATTCAGAAGGTACTGCTTACATCAGTGCTGTTCAAGTGAACTACATCTTCAAATAATCAGAATTAAAGGAGTAAACCAATGAAACAAACATTTAAACTATCACTTCTTTGTTCTGCTATTCTTCTAGCAGGTTGTGGTGACGATACATCTAGCTCTGGAACATCAGATAGCCCAGTGTTTGAAGATAGTGTTCAAGAGCTTCTCGGGCGTGACGCTTCGATAGACTTTGTACTTCAAGGTGTGAATGCCGCAGTACCTTTACCTTCTTTCCTACTATTTGACACAACAGATCATACTCTTAATATTCCTGTTCCAAGAGGCGAGTCCACTGGATTGGATAACCCTGTTGTAGCAATGGGTGAATCTGACGGTTGGAGCACAATGATGCCCTTCTCGTTTGATTTAAATTTAAAGGAAGGTGTTACGCTACTAAATGACATCGTCTTAGTAAACGGCTCACCTTTTAGTCAAAACTTAAACAGCGGGGTACGTGTTGCAAAAGTTGATGTAGACCTGTCAACGGGGGCAATCAGCAACTTCCAACCTCTGACTCCCGGCGTTGACTTCCTTGCTGTTAGCACAGACTTAAAGAGTATTAATGTTATACCTCTGAAAGGTTTTGATCCTGCCTCTAACTACATTTACGCGCTTACTGAGTCAATCAAAGACAGTAACAATGCGGGTCTTGGTACATCTACTTCATACGCGAGTTTAAAAACAGCCACGGCTCAAACGGGAACGCTTGCTGCGCCTCAACAAGTAATTTGGAACATAGAAAACACGTTTGCAGAAAATGGACAAGTAGAAAGTAAAGACCAAATCATCTATTCATCTTGGTTCACAACCGCTTCTGCTGGTAACGTGATGCAAGGGACTAAAGCAGCTATTGCCACTTCGATTAACCCGAAAATAAAACCAGCCGGGGTATGGAAAGGCACTGCTAACCCTAATAATATTTCAACAGATGACTTGAATAGCCTATACACCATTGATGCCGATGATACTGGCGTTAATTTCGGCGATGCCGTAACAAACGATCCTCTATTTGCAAGTGCGTTTGGAACAGATAGCGCGGCTCTTTTGAAAGCGAAATATGACGCGCTGACTATGGCTCCAACTCTCGACTCTATTGAAGTCTATCGTGGTACCGTAAAACTTCCTTATTTCCTAAGCGATCAAGTTGATGGCGATGCGTGGAAAATGCAGCCATGGCGAAGTGGTATGCCTAGCATTTTCAAGATCCTTAACACTCTAAGTTCAGGCTCCGATGCTGATAAAGCTGCAATTTCTGAACAACTGATTGCGTTAGGCTTTACGTCATTGCCGGATCAACTTTTGATTCCTCAATATCAGGCCTTACTGGTTGGCTCGGAATTGACGCTAGCTAATGGTAATCAACTAGACGCAGAGCGAATCCTTACACAATATAGTGCGGTTCCTCAAATTAGAGCAGTAAAAGAAGTACCTTTCATCATGTTCGTACCAAAAGGCATGGGTACTGACAACGTACCATTACTTCAGTACCAGCATGGGATTACAAACCTTAAAGAAAGCGCATATGCTTTAGCTCTAAGTCATATCAGCACTGCAGTGCAAACTGGCAAGATTCCGTATGCTTTAATAGCTATTGACCAACCTCTGCATGGTCAGCGAGGTCTATCTGAAGAAATCGTTACTACGCCATCCAACCCTACTGTATTCATGAACCTAGAATATCTGCCTGTAGCGCGCGATAACATTCGTCAAGGTGCAATAGATGGAATGGGATTAAGATATGCAATGAATTATGTTGCGCCATCAGAAGCGGCGTTCTCGACTGTAAATGAGGATAATGTGTCACTTATTGGTCATTCAATTGGTGCTATTACGGGTATCAGTTCATACGCTGTTGCAAATACTTCACTAAACAGCCCGGTTGACCCAATGTTTAGCTATACAACAGCAACATTAGCAAACCCAGGTGGCGGCATTGCGCCATTTCTGCTTGAATCTGGCTCATTCGCTCCTGTAATTAAACACAGCGTCGTCGCATCTTCAGTAGAAGCATATACGAGCTACTACGCTACAACGTGTGTTGCAGAGGGTATCGATCCTGGAACTTGCTACAACAAGTTTTACGATGAAATCGCCGACGCCTCTACAAAAGATATCATTGATGCAACGCTAACCTCATTCACATATGCTGCACAAACTGTTCTTGATAACGTAGATCCTTTCAACATGGCATCTCAAGTTACCGGCTCAGTTTTAGGCATTCAAGCTAATGGGGACAACACGATCCCAAATAATGTATCTACAACACCTACTGCAGGTACAGAACCGCTGTTTAGTAAGCTAGGACTAGAAAACACCGCTCTGGACGCATCAGGTACGCGAGTAGCTTCGTATTTTGACGAGTCTTCAAATGCACAGCACTCTACAGTCATCACTCCTGGATCGGCTGAAGAAGGCCCTGCTCATGCAGAAATGAGCTCTCAAATTGTTCAGTTTACCTTAACGAACGGCAATAGTGATGGTAGTTTATCCGTTACATCTGGCTTATTGGACGCAAGCAAATAAGTACAACTAAACTAACCAAAGCCCAGTTTCGACTGGGCTTTTTCGTTTCTACGCTATCAAACCCTCAGTGACTTTCTCTGCTATAGTTAAATCGTTGTCTTTATCTAACTCACTTGTTTGAAAAGGAAAACTCTATGCGCGTATTGACCGTGATTGCCACTGCACTACTTCTTGTTGCTTGCGGCAGCAGCTAATATCTTATGTCTACGGACGAAGGGAAAATCATCACTTCTTACGGTAAACCAGACTTAAATGAAGATACTGGCATGTACGAATATGAAGATGTAGATGGCAAAGAAATGAGCATTTCTAAAGACAAAGTCGTACAGATTTTTGAACGATAAAACACTGTGCCCTCTGAAAATCAGTGGGCCTTTCTCATTCATCTGGTATAACTCTCGCCTCAATCAATAATAGTAATCAATGCAACTAATTCATCATTCGAAGCAATCAACATCTTTATTTATATTCTAGATGTCATTTGTTTAGCCAATATTTTACATCTTCACTCCTTTCAGGTTGGAATATTGTAAAATCTCGCCTTTAATTCTCTAACACCCTTTTATTTCTCAGGATAAAGTGGATAATACTGCCACCAAAAAAACATTACTAAGGTGAGTCCTTATGTCTATCGAAGCTACTCTGCTTGCTCGCTGCGAGTCAAAATGTGAACTGTGTTCTTCTGAATCTCAACTAACTGCTTACGCTGTGCCACCACACGGTAACGTAACGGTTGATACTGCTATCATGGTTTGTGATAAGTGTCATGGTGAGATCGAAGAGCCTAAAGACATTAACCACTGGCGCTGCTTGAACGACAGCATGTGGAGTCAGGTTCCTGCGGTACAAGTAACTGCATGGCGCCAACTTACTCGCCTAAACACAGAAAGCTGGGCTCAAGACGCTCTTGACATGATGTACATGGAAGAAGAGACAATGACTTGGGCGATGAAAGGCATGTCTGCTGACGATAAAACGGTTGACTGTAACGGCACTGAATTGAAGAAAGGTGACGACGTAACGGTGATTAAAGACCTACCCGTTAGAGGTACAAACCAAGTGATTAAACAAGGCACGGTGATACGTGGCATAAGCCTTGGCGACGATCCGAAGCTTGTTTCTGGTAAGGCAAATGGTGGTCAGTCAATGTACGTGATCGCCGAATACTGCCGCAAAAAGTAGTGACTGCTTCCCAGTGAAAATTTAAGAGAGGCGCTCGCATTTTTAGAGCGCCTTTTTTGTATCGGTGGAATATATTGCCCCATTCTACCCCCTAAATTGTCCCAAAATTGTCCCAAAGGCCAAAGTTGGTCTTGCCGATTGTCCCAAAGAATCGTGATACCTTTTTTGTCGTGAAAATTCATTACTAACTAATTGATAGTATGAACTAATCAAGACAAAAAATTACTATAAGATGCAACTTGAACGCGCATGCCTTTGTTTTGATTGCTTGTCCTGTGAACCAGTACAGCTAGTGAAATTAACTCAAATTGTCCCATGAGCCCCAGAGATCCACCCTGTCATACCCTCTCACAATCCTTCGACCTATCATGCGGCCCCATCAAGGTTATGTGCCATAAACAATTTTGTAACTCTTGCATATCATTATGTTGAATAAGGTGAAGAAAGGCGGCATTATTCGGCCTAGAAATGGGGAGAATTACTGTATAAGAAGCGTTAAAAGCTTCGGGGACGATAATGAAATTATTTGAATTTCTTGAACGTATGACGGAAGAAATGTTTCCATTTCAACTCAATTACATTGAGTGGTCTTGCTGTATAGATGTAGAGGTTAATGCATTCTCAGAGCGTTGGGTCGTATCATTTGACGAGGATGGGTTTGTTGACTTCAGGATACTTAAAGACATCGATGCACCCGACAATGAAAATGCTGAGTTACTAAAATCACTGTTTAACCGTCCTCAACGAGCATGGTTAGATGCATCTAGAGATCTCGGGATCGAGTTTATATCACCTTTTAAGTTTGTAGGGGCTGATGGTAAAGAGCACAAAGTAACGGGTTTACTACCTCAGTTTGGGAGCCCAAAGGGTACACTAATAGTGTCTCGAAAAGATGATGACGAGTCAGCATTTGAGGTAGATAAATTGGTTGGATATTACATTTGCGCACTAAGCCCTACTTACTACGACACATATGACCGTAGTCGATTTATTGAAACTTTGAACGATTTGGGGTGGGTTTCACAAAATTCTAAACCCGATTGGCTAGGTAAATAGGCTTATAACAATTGTTTAAGAACGTTTCGCAACGTTTAGCATTTTTACTATGCGTTGCGTTTTGTGTTTAAGGTGTTCTGGGGAGGCTTCGGTATTGCATTGCATCACCTTAACAGTGCGTAATAAGGTTTCAAAGGTATGAATGAAGAAGAACAATATGTCGAGTGTTGTACTCACGGAAAGCAGCAGGCTACGTATGTATGTCAGCATGTCATAGAAAGCCTTCGCGATGGAAAGCCGAGGGGATTCTGGTCGGCAGAACCGGAGCCTGGGAATGAACGACCAGATTCATGGTGCAGCTCTTGCGAAGACAAAGTAAATAGCGATGGTGGTGAGTGGAATGATGAATCTGAAGCCTTTGCTGGCGTAACACTACTTTGCGGTGCTTGCTACGACCGCGCAAAAGAAATGAATGCTAAAAATTAGTTATGCTGCAAGGGCCTTATAAAAATGCAATCTAATATTCCTTTTTATCTATAATTTATTGATTTATTAATTGAAATTAATTAAGAAGTGCTGCATTATCCGCTCCTAAGGTACGGTGTGTTGCCGTATGAAAATCGTTATGTTTTTGGAAAGTTTTGATGATAAGAAAAATAGATTTCCGGGCCATCGGGCTTGGCACACTAGTAGATCTTGTAATGACAGTTATTCTTAGTTTCTCTGCACAAATTCTTGCGGGCTCTACACCATTACCTTTATGGATTTCGTTTGTCTTGGGAATGATCTGTGTCGTACTCGGTGGGTATGTTACCACTAAGACCTCACAAGAGTATGAAGTCATTAATTTGGTGTTGTTTGGTTTAATTGGTATTCTAATCTGTCTTTTTGGTATAAATCTTGTCCCCGTTTGGTACTCAATTTTGTCAATAGTTTTAATGCTTCCAGCTGCATTTTTGGGGGGATTACTAGGTAAAAAAACATAACAGCAGTTCAAGAGGAATTCGCAACGCGTGGCATTTTTGCCACGCGTTTTTTTGGGACTAACAGGTTGGTTACACCTGAGCGTTACGCATCACTCTCAGTACTTAAGCTCAATTTTCACCACTAAGCGGCTTGCCAGTGGTGGTGGCCATGTGACCCGAAAAATTTTCATTTCGCGAGCTGTACCTGCGTTTGAATTCCTGCAGCGCTCAGAAGAACCTATGTAATTGATTTGTAGATATAAATCCCCCACCCCGTTTCGCTCTTATCACGGCGTCAGCACGCTTAAACGCTCGTCTCTTTGAATGTGGAGCGGCAAGAAATCAAACGACGATACCTAAATTCTATTCCTCCAAAATCCAATCCAATGTTTGTTCTTGCCAGATAACATCTCTGATATAAATTTCTCAAATTCGAACTTGCCCAACTCGGTGACAAATTACATCGTTCAGAAATTTGTTGCGCTGTCACTTCTTCACCGTATTTTATCGAATCCAATACCTTTAATTGTGTCTTGCTTAATTTCACCCATTTCACCTGGTGCGGAGCAAGTTGCGCAGCGGCTACTAAAGTGTGATTTAGCTCACCTTTTTGCTCAAAATTACCCATGCTAATACTGTCCTTTGCAATTAAATTTTAAATGGTGTTTAGTTGTTGATTTTAATGATGAATTTAAAGATGAAGATTTTTTAAAAATCAGGTATATAACAGCTTCGCCAGCAATTTTTTAGCCACAAATGATAGGTTTTAAGGGCTTCTGACTTCTGCAGTTCGATGTGAGTGTGAATGTACGCTTGCTCGAGTTTTCCCTTGGCGTGATTCAATAGTGTCTCTGCAACCAGGTAATCAATACCAATGTCGGCCCATACAGTCCGTGCGAGCTTTCTTAAGTCGTGAGCGGTCCAATTCCCCTTCGCTACCGTCTTTACCATCTGAGTTGCCGTGGCACTGGATAGTGGGCTTTGATCCCGCTTGCAGGAAGGAAAGAGATTGTTCCCTTTATAACCGTTGGCCAGTTGCCATGCTTTGTAGGCTTGCAGCAGAGTGACCCACTCATCGGTCAGTGGGTATAAGATCTCTTTTCTTGTCTTGGTGTCACGCACCGGTATTCGCCACCGCTTGGTGATGAAACAAACGTTGCACCACTTCGCCTTGCGCGTCTCACCTATCCGCGTTCCGTGGCTAAGCATCATCAAACACAACATTCGGGTTAAAGGCTCGGCATCACCAAATTGCTGCAGTAAGTCTGGAGTGTGGCCAACGAGTAATTTGCATCCTTTCGGCTGGATTTTGGCCTTTAGAAAGTCGGTAAACACCATGTCGTTAAGTGGATTGTGTCCAATCTTGTTCATCTTTTTTGCCCGATTAAAGGCCACTTTTAATGCCTGGAAGATGGAGCGAATATAACTGATTGAGTACATCCCCTCACGCAACGGCTTCATCAGCTGCTTTTCAACTTCACGGTGAGAAAGCCCGGCTATCTCCACACCGTGAAGACAAGAGATAAGGTGATTTTCAATCATGGCCTTAAGCGAAGTCAGCCGGCCTTTTGATATGTGCCCGCTTCTCGCTTCCATATCTAAATACCAGACCAACAGCTCATCGACGGTAATAAACTCGTTAGAGCGAGCCCGAACACCGGTGGAGAGTTCTTTTACGATGTGTTCGACCACTTCTGGAATGTACTTGGCGCTTAAGTTTGGGTACTTGCCAAAAACATGGGCGGTTTGCTTACCACCGTTGTACTCATAAAAGACCCAAGAGCCGTGCTCTCTGTTTTTCTTGTAACGCAAGTACACCGAGTATCGTTCGTCTTTTAGTTGCCTCACATGACGGCGTTTTGAATGTCTTTTGATCTGCGCATCAGAGATCTTACAGCGGACCGTCGATGTGTAATGAACGCCGGAATTCAACGTGATCATTCTATTCCCCCGTTAACGTAGCTTTGATGCTCATTCGCCTTGGCTGCAGACCTTGGCCAGAAAACGAAACACTGTCGATTGAGCAGGTTCCTTGAAATACACCTGGGAAAGAGGCATCGAGGATCAGCAAGCCCTCGGCAAATACCGCGGGATTGGGCGGCGCTTCTATGCTGAGTTTTCGTCCCTCTCGCTGCAGTTTTCTTAGTTCGCTCGAACATGCTTGTTCTGCCTCTTGCTTACTATTTCTGTCTTTGCCAATGGTTCGAAACGGCGCTTTCCCTTTTCTCACTTCTTGGCGTGTACCGTCCCCCGTTGAAAGATAAAACGCCTTAACACCGGTGACGTCGGTACGACCATCAAGGTCGATGCTGACATTAATAAAGTTCGGTAGCTGAGGATTGTTTCCGCTTGGCTGTGACAACGTCACTGTCTCGATATCTTTGCCACTGGCACTTCTCGCCTCGCCTTTGGGCGCAAAGACAAAGCGGCCATCGATGGGCTTGGCCACCGCATCGTATTGTTTAGCAAGCCGGTACAAAAATGACGGCGTGCTTTCATCGGTTCGGTCGAGATGCGCGATTTCAATTTTTTGTAATCTCGGATGCACAAAAGCTTGAAAGCCATGAGGGGCAACATTGTCTGCCACGACCTGAGCCAGGGTTGTGTTATCCCAACTCATCGATTTACGCTCTCGATATCCGGTTTCGTCTTTGATGCTGAACGGAGCAACAGATAGCACTAACACCACCTCACGCGGGTGCAAGCTAATAGAGCGTTTTGATATTTGAAACTCATCACGCAGCACGTCACCCAAATAGACCGAGTACTGCTCACCCTTTGGTGGAATGCCATCAACATCATCAGAATTGATCGTCAATGAGAGGCTGTCCCCCTCAATGCCGTTGCCATCTGACAAGCGCCAAGATTTCAGGCGAGCCAATAACAGCTCGCTATTTTTACCGATAAGTTTGAACATCAGTCCCAAGACCTCGTAACGGATTGAGTGGGTTTTACTGTCGATATTTCTGGAATAGAAACGTAGGTGTCAGCAGTGAAGATTTCGCCTCGAACGTGCGGATTGAGGCGATAAAACTCGACTTCTAATTGATCACTGTCTTGGCCTGTTTGTTTGAAAAGTAAGTCGGTGATCAACTCGCCTTTGTTGGCTAATCGCTTCATCCTCGATACTCCAATAATTGTAAGGACACGTCTGTCACCATGGCGCGGCCATCATGGATAAGTTCGCTTCGCCCTTCTTTGAGCTGCTTAATGGTCCAACGGCCAAGGTTAAAACCCTGACCATCACTGACCTGTTGCGGCTCATCAATCAAAGCTCGAATGGCAGCCACTGACTTAGCCGAATGGTATTGCAGCCACTTTGCGGTGATGTCGATGGTTTCAAGTGGTCTGCCGGTTCGCTCAGAGCGCGCATTATCAATCAGGCCAATCTCGGAATAAGCGCCCGCCGTGGTCCTATCGAACTTGGTTATGGGCGTTTTATCTCCAACCGAAAATACGAACTCGCCGATCACTAAATGATGCATAGTTACCCCCTATCAATGGCTGATACACTGATGGAATCATCGATGGTAAGCCCAGTGAAAACCTCGTATTGGGCCTTCATTTGTTGTTCAATTTGAGCACTGACCTGGGCGGCAATTTGTTGTTCGTCCATGCCTGGTGCGGCTTGAATAGCCACATCCGTTTTGAACGTGACGTTGGGTGTTACGCGGGCGTCGCTTTTCTCTTTCTCGACCAGCTTTTCAGAGACGGTCTCTGATGCCATAAGCTTGTCATCGGGCGCGTCTAACTTGTCGCCAAACCATCCCCCAAGCATTTCGCCGCCGAGATCGCCAATCAGCGAACCCGCAAGACCGCCAATCACCGTGCCCACACCAGGGAAGATCATGGTGCCAATGCTTGCGCCAAGTGCCGCGCCGCCCATGCTGCCGAGCAAACCGCCGCCTTCGGTCATCGCCGTTTTGGTGTCACCTTCAGTCACGGCAGTTGCGATGTTGCCGGCACTGATTGCCATATCTAATGGCCGGAGCAACTTACCGACCCCTAACTTGCCCGCGCCTTGGGCGATATCGCCAGCCAATCCGATGCCGTCTTGCGCCATGGCGATTGCAGGTGTCATGGCCAACGCGCCTCCTCCTAGTGCCAAGGGCAATGCCCCGTTATTGGCAGTCATCATGGTGCCGGCTGCGTTGTAGGCTCGTGCTAATGGATTTCGTGATCGCAATCTGGCCGGAGGCATTCTTGACCGTCGACCACGACTGCGGCCACTTGTACCGCGACCTCGCCCGTTACCTGATCCCATGTTCATCATGGTTTGATTCAATCGACTCAGTTGCTTGGTTGCGAACGCCGCTGCTCGACCGCTTTGTTGTGTTTCGCGGTTTAATCCCTTTCGAAACAAGCGCCCTTTATCCAGCGTGTTACCAAAGATAAGCGAAGCGGCTTTGCCGGCTAACATCGCGCCTTTTAATGCGATCAAGCCAGCAATACCAATGCCCACTGCAGCAGTCACGCCTTGGTTCGCTTCAGCAAAGTCCGCTAACAGAGTGATGCCATCACCCAGTGGCTCGAGCACCCAATTGAGCGCAGGTAAAAGCGCGCTGCCAATGACCACGCTTAAGCGGTTCACTTTATTGATGAATTGAGAGATGCCATTCTGGCTGGTGTTTATCCTTGCCTCATATTCGTCTTGTAATGACTGAATATGGATATCTTGCCCTTGCTTGGCCAACGTGAGTGTTTTGCGAAATAGATCAGTGTTACCTGCCAGTGACGCCACCGCCCCTTTCGCTTCCTCACCAAAAATTTGAGTGATGAGTGCGCTTTGCTCTTCCAATGGCGCATCTTTTATCGCTTCAAGCACTTGCAGTAAGGTACCCGAAGCATCGTCTTGCATGGATGAAGCGAGACTGACGGAGTCAAAGCCGATGGTGGATAACGCGGTTTTCTGCGCTCTGGTTGCTGCGCCGCCAAGTGTTAAGCGACCGGAGATATTCTTAAGTGCGGTTGCCGAGCGCTCTTCGCCCATGCCTGCTGAAAGCATCGATGCCGAAAGCGCAGCGGCCTCTTGGACGGAGAACCCCGCCATTTTGGCTGACGCGCCTTGGCGAGCCATTACGCCCGCAATATCTTTGCCTTTTGCATTCGAGTTGTTCGATAGGTGGTTGGCAAGGCCAGCAAGGCCCATCGCCCCGTTTTGATCTAGCCCTAACGCTGCTTTAAACACCGCAAGCGTCTCACCGGCTTGGTCAGCTTCCATATCAAAAGCCACGCCCATTTTCGCCGAGTCCAACACAAACTGCTTAAGCTCGGTTTGGTCCTTTATGCCGCTTTGGCCACCCGCGGCCAACATCGCATTGATGTCATTCGCATTCATCGGGGTTTGCGTTGATGTTTTCAAAGCCCAGCTGCGCATCGAGCTGGCTTCTTCTGGCGTCATATCCACGACTTTCTTTACATCAGCGAAGGAGCTTTCGTTCTTCACCGCTGACCATACCGTCGCCGCAATAGGCGCTGCCGCCATCGTCAGCGACGCCGCTTGCCCACCAATCTCACCCAACTTGGCATCGCGGCTATCAATTCGTGACTGAATTGATTTCATCTCTTTCAAATGAAGATTCTGTCTCGCTATTGCCGTGGTGGCTTTATCGGCCTGCGCTTCCAGTTTTCGTTGCTCATCACTTAACCGCGAGGTCTGTATCCCCGATGCCTTTAATGCCGAGCCTAAACGTTTGAGCTTGTCGCTCTGTTTAGATTGCTTTTCCGTCAGTTGAGTAACGCGCTTACTCGCGGACTTATAAGCCACGTTAAGCTCATTGGTCCTAACCTTGCCTTGATGAATCTCATCATTGAAAGAATCCAGTCGCTTTTGCGCTTCATTAAGGCGGTTTTTTAATTCAACCGCGCCCTCACCCGAGGCTTTTTTCATCTGAGAATTGAGTTTCCTGATCTCAGATTGGGTTTTACTGTATTCGACCCTAAGACCCGATGTGCGCTGCTTATTTTCCTCGAGTTCGCGCCCGAGTTTCTCAACATTGGCTTTCGCCGTATTAAGTTGCCCAGCCAGTTTCCCTGCGCTTCTTTTCGCCGCCTCAAACCCGTTTATCTGTTTGAGCTTGGTGTTGAGCGATATCACCTCACCGCGCTGCTGCTCTAATGCCGAGGTAAGACGCTCAGTGGCGGTTGTGGTTGAAACAATCTGCTCTAAACCGTGCACCGCCGTATTAAGAACGAGGTTGATTTTCTCAGACATTATTTACCCCAAGTTTGGACAAAATGAGCTCATATCGACGCACCGCAACATCTTGTGGCCATCGCCTTAATTCAGATTCAGAGGTATTTCGGTGCATGGGAATAAGGTCTATTAGGTTTTCGACGTCATTGGGCGAAAGTACGCCGCCGATTGCTGAAAAAAAGCGCCCACCTGCGGCTTTAATGCCAGGTAGTCGTTAATGGAAAGGAAGTTGAGATCGGACGTTTGTAGACCCGTGATGACCTCAAACATAAAGTTTTCGCGCTCTTTGTCTTCTGTCAGTTCGGCTAAGGCTTCAGAGTGCGCCACCTTTGGAATAGTGAACGTGATGCGCGTGATTTTTTCACCGACTTCATTTTCAAAAGGATGCAGTAAATCAAAGCCGGCTGACTTGCCATCCAGGACATCGCCTTGGAGCTCGTCGGATGGCTTTAAGATCAAATCACAAATGTCTTCATACAATTGATTAAAGTCCGGTACCGCTAGGGTCTCAAATTCTTCTGGCGTCAAATCACTGCAGGCCATGATCACCGCTTTACGTTGTACAAAGAGCTGTTTAGGCGTCAGTTCTTGCTCGGCTTCAATGTGCGGGAGCTTGCGAAACTCGGTGACGGTGATGGTATTAAGGGCCGCGCTTTCACGGGCGAAGAACGTCAGTTTACTTAGGTTTTTCATGAATTTTTTCCAAAAAATGCCCCCAAGATCGGAGGCAAAATGCGGATTGAGTTAAGGGTTAACGTATGCCCGCTAATCCCATAAGGTCGGTGCCACCAATAACGGTTTTACCTGTATCGACATTGATGTCGTGCACGACCGCGCCAGTATCGGTCAGCTTGTACGCCTTGCAGGTACCTTCGATAGTAACGGTGGGTTTCTCGCCCATCTTGACCGCGTCTTTCTTGATATTGGTGATCGGCCCATACATGGAATACACTTCCACGTACTGAACTTGATCCGTGTCTTTTCCCTTCTCCGTGACATTCACCTGAGCGTTATCCATAAAGAAACGGCCCAGCGAGTTTTGGATCTTTTTATGGTCGCCACGCACTTTCAGCGTCCACTTAAGCGGCTCGAGCCCCACGACATCCTCAGACTGAACAAAAGCCCCCTCGTTCGACACCGTCTTGGTCTTAATATCTACCGGAGTGAACTCGACGATCTCGTTCATCATTGGCACGGATTCAACCTGCGCCGCGATCCGCATGCGAATACGATCAGCCATTAATCACCTCCTCTAACCATGTTTCGATAAGGCCGTTATCCACGCTCATTTCATACACCATGTGCTCGTTCGGTGCATAGCGGCCATAATTGACACACAAGTACCAACGCCCAGAGGTATAGTTCTCTAAGTTGTTTTTACTTGGGTGCAGGAATGCTTTAAAGACGGGTATCACGCCTTGGGCGACGAGGTTTTGGCCCCAGTTTGTAAGGCGATCGACCACTTGGCCCATAAACTCTTCGGTAAGCTGTTTGCCCATCAGTGGTTGACTGGTTTCCTCTAGCTTACGCGCCATCAAATCTTCCAAACCAACATGAGAGAGAAAGCGGCCCGTGTTTGAGCGGTTACCTATGATAGATACGCCCCCCATTCGGGTGCGAGCTATCGTGACCACGCCATGCTTATTGAGAAAATTGGCTTGTGTTGTTTTATCATTGATTTTGTACGACACATTGCGAGCGGTTTCATCGCAAAGTACGCCGCGATTTTGCGGGCTTTCCCACCCTTCGACCGAGGCCATGGCCGCCACTAAAGCAATGGAAGCAGGCATAAGCGATTGCACGCCGTCGTAGGTTTTCAAAAACCAAGGGTCAATGATCGCAAGCTTGTCTTGCCCGGTTCCCTCTGAGCCAAATTCGGCCGCAAACTCTGCCGCCGCCATATCATTGGTATTCGGTCCATCGAGCACCGGACGACAACGAACGTCGCGCCCGATAAGCGCCAGTTTTTGACCGACGGCTTTCGAGTTAAAGCCAGGCGCTGCAATGATGGTTGGCGTCTCTGCGCACGCTTTCACGGTTTCAAGGCCAGTGATGGCCCCCGTTGCGCTGTTCACTGAGCCAATAATGTTGGCTTCTGTTTGAGCGGCGTTGCCAGATGTTTCCACAACCGTGACGTACACGATGCACTTTACGTACTCGAGTAAGTAGCGAACCACATTGGGTAAGGTGCCTTGCCTGGTCCCATTGCTATCAAGCGATAACATCGCATGGCTGTAATTCCATAAGCGTGTGGGCTCGTTATAAGTCAAGCTGGCGTTCTTGTTTGGCGCGGTACCGGTTAAATGCACCACCTGCAGCGCAAGTGGTCCCATGCTTGGTTGTGGCTCAATGGTGTTTACTTCTACCCCGTTGAGCTCAAAATCTTGGATTGGCGTGAGCATTATTTACCCTCTCGCTGCGTGGATTTAGACGACACCTTGACTTCAATGGCTGGCCCTAGTTTCCCGTTTTGGATCAGGAAAGCGGTTTGCACCGGTAAAAGGTGAATGGTTTTTTCACTTGGGTACACCCAACGACCATTGAGTCGAAACGCCTCGATGATCGGGTATTCCAGTGTTTTGGGTTTGTTCACCGTACTTAGCTCCAATAAATTTGAATGTAAAAAAACCGCCTGATTAAGTGGCGGTTTAGGAGGTTGGCTTTTCTGGCCAGACGACATCATTGGGGTTAGAAAAGTTTTGGGGCAAGTCCCGCAATGCTTGGCGGTATGTTGCGAACGCCACCTTCTTTTCTGGTGTGATTGGCGCATCGCCTACTTGAGTAAAGTCTGTTTCCGCGAGTCTTGCGTTACGAGCGGATAGGATCTGCTCCCAAAGCGCCGCGTGTTCAGCCTCAAGGCAAATTTCAGCCGCGCGTTCTTGACTAAAGCCCATCTCAATCAAAGTCCCAAGCTCTGCAGGAACATTGAAAAGCGTCTCGCCATTAAAATAAGGTAACTCTCTGATGTATTTCATGTTGCCCTCAGTCTTTTTTTGTATAACGTGTATCGTTATAGAGCGTGTAAGCGTGACGACTCTCTTCGTAGTCAGAACCAAGGATTGGATCGTCAATATGATACGCCTTCACGTGCCAGTCAATTTCAAAGGTTGCCTGCGACGATTTTTCTGATGAAACTTCATCCTTCTCTCGGCTATACCATAAGCTACCTTCAAAGCTTTTTGTGACATGGTAAGTCAGTCCGCCTCTTAGGTAACAGCCACTTTTACGAGAGTGATTCACAACCTGTCCGTCTGTATACCCTAGGTACAGTGGCTTAGCACCAGTGATTGGCCTCGCAATAGATTTCATCGCGAACTGGACGGCTCGCACCGTTTTTCGATAGGTTTGAGAAACCCGTTTGATTTCTAGGTAATTCGCATCCCCATTCCATGGGTATCCAGCGCCCTCCATTTGTAGATTTAGTCCTGCTATGTGAGCAATCCCGTTTCCGAACGGCGCTTTACTTCGGTCTTCCGAATACCATCTGGAAATGGTGATTTGAGAGTCTCCCTCTTGATTACCTGGCATGCCCCACCAAACCGGAAAGAAATAGTCTGTACTCAAACCCGTTAAATCAATCACTGATTTATAGATGCCTTGTCCGTTAATATCTTTTGCCTGAACCTCACCACGCCAGCGTTCAAAGTCATCTTTGGCTTCAATCACTTTTTGGTCAATCTCCCCCATCTTCCCTGCCACCTCTTGCGACAAGGCTTGTGAGGCGGCGGTCTGCTCTGCCGACGTTTTTTGTAACTCCGTGATTTTTTGTTCAATACTCATTAACCCAACTCCGTTCTTAATCGCTCACTGAGCAACAGTTGCTGATGTGCAATTTTGATTTGTGTCGTGCCTAAAGAAATCGTTGCGATGGCCGCATTCAGCATCTCTTCAGACATCAATAAATTCACGTTCTCGGTACCAACCTCAATGGTCACGCTGCCACTTGGCAATGGCGACACGTCCAACGTGAACTTTTGTAACCAGCTCGAGTTCGCTGATTTGTAGGTCAGCAAGGTGTTTGGGGCGGAATACACCGCCAGTAAAGTGCCGGACTCTAAAAAGAACCCCACTTCACGAACCTCGTACTCTTTGTCGCCTCTAAATACTGCTCCCATTCGCAATTGCGTGGGGCTGAGATCTTCCCAATCAGCGATAACCTCTCGCTGCAGTTCATTTTCAAGCGCGGTTTGGTTTGCGGTTGGCGTGTAGCTGTGATCGCCCACGGCAATGTATTTGATTGCCCCTTTGAGCCCTTGATTACGAGCGCTGATAAGCTCGGCAAGGCCCGCGTCTGTGTATTGCACGACATAACTCATGCGATTGCTCCAAATTCAACATCAGTAGAAAAAATTAAGCGGGTAGCCGCGCCCCAATACAAGGGAGCCAAGCCAGGTGAAACATCGCGTATCGTGCCTGTCATCGATTCATCTACACACAGCACTTGATAGCCAGCACCAGAAAACGCCAACCCAGAATCAGTGCCAATCGCCATGACCAAATCAATGGTATCGCGCTCAGATTTGGTATTTTCAATCCGGCTTAAGACTCGATGCGCGGCTGATTTATCTATTGGGGTCTGTCGCTGCCATGCGATGCACTCAATATGGTACGGCGCTTGGCGCGGTTGCATTTGATGCCAGGGCGTGACCTCGACATCGCAATCAATCGCGTCCAGGGCAACCGATAAACCAAACCGCGTGCCCGCTTTTCGGTGAATTTCAAATGCTCTGTCGACGGTTTTACGCTGGCTGTCTAACGTGTCTTTGGGTTGCCAATCTCTCACGCCGCGCTCACCAGCAAGCAAAGCCACAAAAGCGCGGTCGGTGAGTAAGGGTTGTTTGAGATTAGGATACGGACAAGAGGTCGATTGAATCAATTCAGTCCAGCCATACTCCAACGCCTCTTCAATCAAAGACGCATTATTAGGTTGGACCGAGATAAACGCCTCACTCGGATCGGACATTTACCACCACCTCCGTGCAATAAGGTGCCTCATCCCAAGCGCATACCACATCAGCCACCGGCGCTTGAACCTTGGCCCGTTTCGCGCCGAGCTCATAAAAGATATGGGCCACCTCTTCTCGGTCTACGATACTGCCAAGTCTTTGCGCTTTCTCGGCAAACTGCCAAGCCACCGCCACTGCCGACTCGTTATCGACTTCATTGTTTGGGTCTGCCCCTGTAAACAGCGTCACTTCAATGCGGTAAGGCCGAGGCGTGACCGCTTTAACCGTGACCTCGTCTGACTCCTGCGCAATATCATCACGGTTTAAATACTGCTCCGCTCTTTCCAGCAAAGCCGAGCTAGGCACGCCGTCTGCCGATACGCGGCTAAGCAGCGCGACACACACCTTGCCTGAATGTGGCTCGAGCATTCGCGCCTGCGCATCTTTAATGGGATTGGGTAAAGCCGTTTCAGGAAACTCATAACGCATCACTAAGCCGTCTTTTTCGGAGCTGACCGTAATGGTTGGCCGCTCTTCTAAGGTCATGGCATGAAAGCGGTACCCAAGCCGAGTGCCGGTGGTATGAAATTGAAAAGGCGCTAAATCAAACCGCTGCAGCAAGCTTTCATTCGACTCCATCACAGGCTGCTTGGCGGGAAATACCGAATCATCCCCCGCTTCGATAACTTGGCGCTTTAGGCTGTATTGCAGCGCGAGTAAATCCACCATCTCGGTATCGGTCACGTACTTACGAAACATCTGCATCGCTTGGTGATTCTGCTCTCGAATTTCAGCGGTGCGCTTTAAAACAAACGCCTGTGTTACTTGGGCAAGAAGCTCGCCCTGATTATTAAACGCCTCGCGTAACTGTTTTGCTTTGTCTTCATCGCGCTGGGCGCAGTACTCCACCGCGTATTCAATGTACTCACTGAGAAGAGTTTCAAAGTTAGGCTCACTGAAAGCCTGTGGTCTATCGCTCATAGCACTCCGCTCATAACACGCCGCTCAACTGCAAAGGTTCGCCGCGCCAGGTTCCCGAGACTTTGACTCTAAAGCCATTCAAGTGCGGGATAGCTCGGCATTGAATGCCCTGATAACCCGTTAAGCCATTTAATGGATTAGATAAGGCCTCGAGCGTCAGGTTTTGAACGATCATGGCCTCGGTTGGGGTTTGCTGCTTGCCAAGACGTGAGACCGCTCGATTGCCGACACCTCGACGCTTTACTCGGGAGTGGATCGCCGTTGTCAGCACCTTTGCAAAGCGGCAGTTTATCGCGCTCGCACCCGAGACGGCTTTGCCTGTTTGGGGATCAATGCCTATCATTGCTGCTCCTCCGTTGGTTTGGTTGTCGCCGGACCAGGTACCACGCCAGGGTGTTCGTGCTTGTTGTATATTTCCCGATCCGCTTGCATCGAGCGGGTATGGTCGGTGATGTCACCCGTTGCTTGGTAACTGCCGTCTTGCCATGTGTCACCGTAAATCTTTACGCCGCCTGGATAACGACAAATCATCGAGCCGTCATCGAGGTTATAAAGCTCCGACATACCGTTGCCATAATCCGTCATCACCTCGTTCTCTTCGGTGGTTGGGCAAGGGAATTGAGTCGACGGCAATCCCATTAACGCGACGGCATTGTTTAAGCTGTCACCGCTGCCGAGGTTAATAAGTAAACACTGCTCATTGATGGAAGGTCGCCGATATTGGCTGACTCGCCCTGAAGCCAGCACAAAGAAAGGGATACCCTTTACCAAGTTATCCCCTGTTTGAATGTCCACGGTGGTTTGCTCTGCGTTGGCCACAACCCCCAAACGAATGAGGTTTGCAGAAGCGCGATTGTTCTCTTCGAGCTCTTCGTGCAGCTCAAGAACCTTCTTTTCCAACGCACTAACGTGTTTCATCATTTTGACTAGCATGGTGACGACTCCCCTCTATGCAATGCCAGCTCTGCTCGACTGGGCCTAATCGAATTCGCTGTTTCATGGTGACGGTGCGAGCAAACACGCCGTTTTGTGGATCAAACTTACTGGGCAAATTCGACACCACCACCGCCCCTTCCAAATCACTCGACACGCCAAAGCGCTCGCTCTGTAATTCACGCTCTAGACGGGTTGAAGCGTCCAGTGCTTCTAAGTCAAAACCATCCATGGATAAAGGCACCTCTACTAAGAAGCGCAATTCAATCTCATGAAGGTGACGCCCATCGTTGGCATACTCGTTCACCGGCTCTGCTTCTCCGATGTGGTAACTGATGGTGGTGTTGGCCAACTCAATCGCTTGTCGGCGATACACGGTCTCTATCTTGAGTGAAAGCCGTGTCTCTAAGTGATCGAGTACCAGTAACACCCACTCACGCGGCGAGTGAAAGAACTTGTTTGAATTCACGATGAAAAAACGCCTCAAATTTACGATTAATGTCTGGCAAGTAGTTCTCAATGATCGCATCAACGTCATCGGCAATATTGAGTTCCACTTTTTCAATCGACGATCTCGATTTACCGCGCCGTCGCCATACCAAAAGCTCATCGCTGTTCATCGGAGAGATAAACGCGCCGGCAAAGAAATGCTCACCGACTTGGACACCCAAGCGGTTTTGTACTGGCTTACCCATTCGGTGAACCCCGATGTCGCGCACACCAATCCACAGCTTCGACGACTTTCCATTTTTGTAGACGCGAAACCGTGAGCGCAGCGCTTTATTATCAATACTTAACTCGTAGCCAAGCTCGGTCATCGATACGCCGCGTAACCAACGAGAAGTCAGCGCAGCGGCTCTCAGCATCACTTTGGGGAGCTCTTTTTCAAACGCTTCGTAGCGACGAATAAACTTGGTATCTAACAGCGTATTAGATCGACTGAAACTCGGACCACCCATGTTGCGCCCCTTGAGTATCTAACACCATCACATACTCTCTCATGAGCTGGCTTGTCGAGCTGCGGCTTTTCACGGCCGCATCAAAGACCAACCGATAGCGCTTGTCGCAATACAGCAGCGTGCAGCACTCAGGCAGCTCCGAATCCGTTGCCAGCAAATGCACTTGATTGACGCCCTTCTCATGACTTCGAATGTAACCGATCACTTCAATCTGCTGCCCTTGTGGCGTCAACACCACCATGGCACGGCCAAAGCAGCGTTGGATAGATTGTCGAATAAGATCTCGAGCCGATTCAAAATTACTCATTAACGAACTCGGTGATGAGGCCGCCCGTCAGCAGCACACCATCTTCGATGAACACCCCAACGGGTTGAGCCACATCCCCAGGTTCGGTGGGTTGTGTCTTGGTAAATTCGCCGTCTTTGAAATACGCTGCCTCAGAAACAAAGCTCACGCTATCGCCCGCTTTGATTGGGCCATCGAAATGACCTTGGGTGTAACACACCGCCGTGTCGCCAGCTTTGGCGGTAAAGTTGGGTACCACTAATAAAGACCCAAGCAAACACGGCACATCTTTAATAAAACCACCCGCTGGCACAGGCGCTACAATCTTTTTTCCATCGCTTAAACGCATATTGTCACCATTAAAAAAGGGCAAGCTATGCTCACCCTGTTAGTAAAATCACAGCTCTTAGGCAAAACTCGCCAGAGCAATACCACGGCGATCGAGTACCTTAGACATCAAGTCATAAGTAATGCGGAACTTAGCACCATCACTGCTCCAGCCGTCGCCCGTTTCTAGCCACGGATCTTGCTGGCCATCTAAAAAGCCCATCACGACGGTATCGAAGTCTTTACCGGTTAACGCCAACGCGCCATCGATATCGCCAACACGCGCGGTTTCAATCACCTTGCCAAACTTCTTGTAAGCTGGGTTAAAGACGTCCGGTTTACTTGCTGTGTTCAACACCGCTTCAAACATCGAGGCGTGGTCTGGGCTGGCAATCAAAATCTCACCGCGCAAGTCTAATGCATCGCCCTTGCCCGCTTGGCCATCGAGTGGAATGGTGGTGGCCGTTGCAAACACCTTATGCAGCGCCATGATCATCGCCGCGTAATCGCCTTTTGGAATGCTTCTGATGAGATTGCCCCAGCCTTTGTCTTTGCCTGCTTTAAACACATCGTCCCCATCGGCCATCTTTCCGGCGAGGATAGCGTTGAACATCAACTTGTCGGATAGACGATAACCCGACTGCATGAACTTACGCGGCACCTTGGCCACTAAGCCAATTTCATCATTAATGATGGCGTGACGAGTGAACTGGATCTCTCGCCCAAAGGTTGCAAGCTGAATACGCTCACCGCTGCCTTTTAAGACCGCCGCTTTGTATTCGCCATCTTCCGCGACTTTCATTAAGTCCGGCGCATCGTTCACCATCACCAGCTCAGTCTCACGAAAGTCCGTTAGATTCTCCACGTTCGCCAGCTCTCGCCACATTGGTGCTCGCGCTTGCGCCTCATCACGCATTACAGTGCGAATGCCCTCGGTGATGATGTCGCCAAAATCCCCCGAGTTAAACGCTCGGTTTACCAGCTCATTTTTGGTGACGGCGCTTCGGGCGTTCACATCGAGACAAGCCCGCGCCATGTTGAGCAATGACTCATGGCCAAACGAATTATCCTTTTCTAAATCTGCTACGCCGCAGCGTGCGTTTAGGGCATTTTGCAGCTCATCTTTGACATGGTTGCCGTTGCCAACGCGCATGTGCGTGGCGGTTAAGTTTGCTTCAGGCTCTTGCTGGCCTGCCGCCGCTTGGCGACCAATACTTTCTAAAATCTTGGTGGACGCTTGCCCCACCGAGCACGATAAGTCGGCAAGCATTTCATTGGTGAGCGTCTCACTGATTTTATGCTGGGCGCACAGCGCACGAATATCCGCTTGGCGTTGGTTCTCTGCTTTCACGGCATTTTGTATTTCTTCATTTGGATTCGGCATGTCGCTTACCTGCTTGGTGTTATTTTTAGGTTCATTTGGTTGGCGCTTGAGCGAGTTGATAAGCTCACTTGGCGCGTGTTTAAAGTTCTTAAAATCGGACTCATCGAAGCTTTGTAATGAGTTACTCAGGTCGACCGCCTCCACCACTTCATCGACTAGCCCCCAATCTTTGGCAGCTTGCGCGGTAAACCAGGTTTCGCTTTCCATTGCGGTGAGCACGTCTTCAAGCGGTTGGCCAGACTTCTCCACGTAGGCTTCAGAGATGGTTTTGGTGGCCGCTTGTAACTGCTGCAGCGCGGAGTTGATTTCCTTCTCGCCGCCCCATGCCCCAATCGATGGATTGTGGATCATCAACATGGCGTTTTCAGGCATTCGGATGGAATCACAGGCCAGCAAGACATAAGTCGCAATGCTCGCGGCCATGCCATCAACGATGCCTACCACCTTTCCTTTGTGGGCCTTTAAGGCGTTGTACATGGCTAAGCCTTGGTAGACACTACCACCGCCACTTAACATGCGTAATTCGACCTCTTTACCATCGGCGACTTGCAGCGCGGCGATGATTTCCGTTGCATCAATGTCGTAAGCGCTGATGTCGCCATGCACCCAGATCTTGATCGCATCGGCTTCATTTTTGAGTGTGTACCAGCTCTTATTTGGCTTTGGCATGGTTGGCCTCTTCTCTTTGATTGTTGAGCTTTGTCGCATGAGCAGGATCGGACGTGCTCACGATGTGCATATCGTTCATTTGTTCTCGCTCCGATTGAATTTCACGCCGAGTGGATAAAGGATTTATGTTGCGTTCACGCTGCGCATGGCTGAGTGAATACAGCCCCAAGCGGGTGCCTTTTTCCACGCCTACCATCTCTTTGCCTGGATCAATCCATGGCATTACGGGCGCTTGATAAATCGCATTTAAGATGGTCGCTCGGTCAACGTCTTTCGGGATCTTGACCTCGCCGGCAAGCATCGCCATTTGCAACGCATGCCGATACTGTGGACGGGTCCAACCCAAAACGAACTTGCGCTGCAGTACTCGATATCGACTGAATGAATCGATTAGTTCTTGCCGCTGCGCAGAGTAGCTGCCGTTGCTGTAGTCTCGCGTCACACTGGAGTTATTCACCCCTGCGCCCCCGCTGGCCAATCGAAGCTGAGCATTACGAAAAGGACTGCTCATGGTGTCTTTTCGGTTGTTCTCCACTACACCGGCATCTTCACCAGGTGCCAGCTCAAACGAATTTCCCATGCCTAAGAACAAGTCACCGCCGCGATCGAACGCATCTGTTGCGTTGGAATTTAATGTTGGGTCGCGTTTGATGTAATAAGCAAAGCGGCTCGCTATCTGGGCGCTGATGCGTTCAGATTGATCGTAATCTTCAATGTCATCGACCAAATCCAACACCGAATGCAACAGGGAAATGCCACGGTTTTGGTGAAATCGGCGGGTAAACTTCAAATGGCAAACAAACTGCGCATCGACATCGACAAACTCAAAGCCTCGCGCGTCTCTTTGAATCAAATAGCTGATGGCCTGCCCCAATTGATTGCGTTTAATGCCCTCGAACAATCCCCCGTCGGCTTCGGTAATATGCGCAGGAATAAAATCAGGTTCAAACGGCTGCACCGCAAAGGGCGTGTCGGTTGGGTAACTCAAATCCTTGTGCCTACCCATGAACATGCGGCAAAACACCTCGCCATCACGAAACCAGGTTCGACCCGCAAGCCACTCGGTTTCTGCTCGAGAGTGCTCCGCATCGATGTTCTGCTTTAACGAGAAGTTCTCCCACCACGTCATGATCGCCTGAGCACATTCAACATGGACCTCGCCTTTATGATTCAAAGGTTGAGGCTCGACCATGATGCCGTTCGGGCCAATCACATTGGCGCAGAGTTCATCCAAAATGGCGGTGACAAACGGGTTGTTCTCATCCATGTGTCTAGCTCGCTGATACACGGCTTTCGCGCCCTTGTTCAACGCATTGGCATCGCCTTTGGATTGCTTGTTGGTCTTTTTGGTGTGTGGGTTTCGTGGCAGTGCGGCGTTGTATTTGTTCAAAAGCCGTCGGTCATAGGCGCGTTCCAGCCCTTTGCGGGGATTAAATACGGCGATGAGCTTGTCTAACAAGTTTGGGCTACTCAAGATAATTTCTCCGTATCATGGAACGCCGCCCACCTTGTGCCTCTGACACGATAAGTCGCTGCAAGCGCTCTATCTCTCTGCGCACTGTCGCTAAGCTGGCCAAGGTCAACTCTTCCCCTTGCGCCGTTCTCACCGTCTGTTGCTGTAAGATCTTCTGCTCGGCTGCTAGGTACCACTGCAAACGGTCTTGATTGGTGGTTATGACTAAACTCATCCGAAAATACCTCTTGAGTGGTTGTAACGTTTTTTAGGCTTACGCTCGAAGACCGGCTGCAAATCGGCATCAACCACATTCGGGTTGATTTGCCATTCCGACGCCCAAGGTGGCGGGCTTTCCCAATGGATATCGTCACCACCAAGAAAGTGCATGCCCGCTTCGGCATAGGCGCACAAATCAAAGCTCTCGTTGCGCGTCTTCTCAGGGCAAATCCACTGGCCTTTTTCATCAATGAATTCCGCCGTCAGTTCATCGAACCACTCTCTTTGCGCCCACGAAGGCAAATGAAAATACCGAGAACCAAACTCTTCACGGGAATAGCTGGCCACCACACGGTTTTTAAGTCGGTTGGTGTGCAGCAGCAGTAAGGGAATTTCACCGTGCGCCAGTTTACTGCGCTTATCGGGGTACGATTCTTTGATTAGGGAATCCATGTCTTTGTTGCTGGCCCCTTTCACCAGGCGAAACAGATGGGACAGGCCTTTCGATTTAAGTCGGTTATAAAACTGGTAAGCGAAATCGGTGACTGAGGTTTTCTTACCATCTTTTTCCCCTGCCGAGCCGCCCGAGTCACACAGCGTTAATACCGGCTTCATCACACGCCCACTGCCATCGGCAACGGGGTACGTTTTTTTGATCACCTGCTCGATAAGCAGATCCCAATCTTCGGCGTAAATGGCGGGGTTAATACGGTCGCCATTGCGGTGTGGCGTGGTGAGAATTTCAAAGCGGTCAATGACCCAACGTTGCAGCCCTTCACCAAATACCTGTGCTTGCACCACAAAGCGAGCGTTAGATTTACCGCCTTGAACATCGATGTTCATGATCAAGAAGCGGCCACCAACAGGCACGACACTGCGCAAATACGGGTTGCCTTTGGCTTTTTCCATCAGCTCATGAGCGCCAATATCTTGCCCTTGAGATTGCAGGATATAAGAGCGCCCCATTCGAGTGTTGATGAAGGAGATCAACGCGTCTTCATCACCACTGTCTTGATAAATGGCCTCGGCATTGAGGTAGCGATACACCAAGTTTTGCCAACTGCTGTAAGCCGCTATCACCCCCTCAAACCAAAATGTGGCCCATTTGGTGGTGCGTATCTCGGCCTCGTCTTCGACTAACTCGCCATATTGGTCCACCGCCCCTTCACGAAACCATTGTCCGCTTGAGTTTTTGGCGTGTTTATCCACCTCTTCAATGCGGTGGCCACACCTTGGGCAAGCTACATACGCCGTTTGAGAAGCAAGCAAAGGATCGTCTTTCTCCTCCCACTTTAGCGTTTCGAATTCTGGCCTAAAGTAGGCATGGCAATCGTCGCACGACCAATAAAAACGGCGTCTATCACCTTGGTTATACAGCGAGGCAATGCCCCCACAAGGTTGCGCCTCATGAGGGAGCAACTCTTCTACCGGCTTAGGGTGGCGAACAATACGACCAGGCGAACTCTCAGCCATCACCATGCCCGAAGACTTGGCGTTTTGAACCCGCATCAACATCAGCTCAAACTTGGAGCCCTCTTGCCCCACGCCATCATCGGCCCTGTCGTAATCCGTTGCGCCAGCATAACGATACGTCGAGGCTGATAAACTGGTCTCTGTGGCTGAATCTAACTTAAGATTCATGCCATTCTTAAACTTCTTAGAGGTGATGTTATCGTCGGACTTTCGCCCCGTTCTTAAACGCGCAATGCCTGGCGTTGATGAAAAGCAGCGGTCGAGATCCGCCTTAGACATATCGGTTGCTTTGGTCTTGGTGCTGTAAATCAGCAGCATATCGCCTGGGGCTTGCGTGACAGTGTAATTAATCCATCCTTCGACTAATGCCTTGGTCTTTCCCGAACGTGCAGGGCCAACCACAATCACGGCTTCATAAATGCGCCTCGCCAAACAGTTCATTGGCTCTTTCATGTAAGGCACTAACGAAGATAAAAACTTGGTGACATCGGTCCCGTCTGATATCCACAAATCCTCATCCGCAGCTTCAATGGGCGTCTTATCGGTTGGCGCGCACAGGTAAGCCAGCTCTCGCCGTATCTTGGCCGCATCCGCGTACTGAACCCCAAGGCGTGAATCAAAGTTGTTCAAGCCCATCCGACACCGCCTTTAAATCATAATTAAGTAAACTTTCTAGTGCTTCGAGTTGCTGCGTTGTCGCCGTCGGGATTGCTGATTCAATCCGCGTGATCACCTTGTCTTTAAACCCCTTCACACCAGAAATACAAATGGCAATTTCATTCTCATAGTCCTCTTTAGAGATGCACTCGCTTGAGTCTTTTTGCAGCGCGAGCTTTTCCCGTTCTGATTGCACGTAAGCTCTGAGCTCTGCAGCGGTTTTAAACCCCATCAAATCAGGGGCATCGCTCTCTTTTAATGGCGCTTTGCATAAGTACGGCGTGACCTGAACCACGTCATAAAGTGGGGTTTGCCCTTTAAACGCGACAGGCTCAATGCCGGCGGATTTAAGCTTTTTGCGGATCGTGGAACGGTGATAGTCGAACGCTTCCAACTCGGTTAAATTCCAAAGTCGTTTTTCATTGTTCATTGAAAGCCCTCATCAATAAGTCTCGTCTCTCCGAGTGTCACGCCCTTTTTCGCATCAAGCTGACGTTGCTGGTTAATGGAGTTCTCTCAAACTCTGCTTGTTCCTTTTTGGCTCTGAACTTGCGCTAGCATAGAAGGAGTATCAGCAGCGAGCTGAATATGATCATGGCTAACAAGTCAGACAGCGAGGAACCCACGCTTGCACCCCTACTAAGGAAAGGGTTACGGGCAACAACGGATAACGGTGGACGACCACCCAAGAAGTAAGAGTTATTTGCCCGTATTGGGGAGCGCACTGTCGTAACCGTAAAAGTCACGCAAGTGCTCAATTTGATCGGCGCAATTACGCCAAGCCTCTAGCCATATTGGGTCACGCTCGACGGCCTCACCATAGGTGTACGGCGGCGCTGTAAAAGGTGGTTGGCAAGAAGTGAGATAAACGGCAGGTGGCAGCACCAAGCGATCGTGGTACTCAGTCACCACCTCAGTGGTAGTACAGCCACCGAGCAGAATCAGGGATAGGCACATCTGCGCATTTTTCATGGTTCAGTACCTCTTTGATTTGGGTCACGGTGCGAATCGTTACCCTTTTTCGCTCTGCCTTGGCTTGCAACAGCTCATCAGCGGCTCGCTGCGCCTGCCTAACTTCATCCGTTAGGCTTTTAACCGCAATAGACAGGGATTTATTTTTGCTCAGTGAGTCTTTGAACTGGCCTTGCAGTTCGCCATATCGCTTGGCTTGAAGCTTGGTGAGCTCAAACAAGTAAGCCGAGGCCGCTAAGCTGCCAAGCAGCAAGACAACCAACCCCACCAAAAAAACCGTTTTGAAAGAGACGTTCATAAGCTCCCCCTACCAGCCGTTCAAGCAAACTTGCCGTTCTATTTCACGGCGTTTCACTACCCCTGAACATTGGCTATCAGGGTCATTGCAGTTTTTACCGTTAACATAGACCCAACGTGAAAGCTCGCGGCAGGCTTTCAACGGTTGGTTTTGGTTGAACAGCTTAAGCATGGTGGAGCGTTTTAAGTTGCCAGCGCCAAGGTTAAACACAAAGCTCACCAGGACATCGAACTGAGCTTGCGTCACATCCGTGGTTAGGTAACGGTTTACCGCCTTTTCTGCGCTTTGGACATCGGCGATAAAGTTGTGGGCAATCTGCGCTTCATCAACCACATCGCCCTGCTTTACGCCTTTTGTATGGCCAAGGCCATTGGTCCAAACATTGGCGCTGCATTGATAGGCCTGCGTTCGGCACCCTTCTAGGTTGGCGATATGCGCAAGGCCTTGTTGGCTGGTTTGCATGTTGGGTGACAGGCTAAAGACGACGGACAGGACAACCGCAACAGAGCAGACGGCTTTATTGATTAATTTTTTCACAGAGCTCTTCCGAAATTCGTTGCTTGCGAACTTCTTCAAGCAATTTGAGTTTAATGCTGCGATTGGTGAAGTAAGTGACGAACACCATCACCACACCAATCACCGCTGCCCAATCTTGGATACTGAATGCCCCAGTCAGGGCCAGTAAGGCGCTAGTGAGATATGATAAGAATGAACTGAGTTTATCTTGCATATGAGGCCCACAAAAAAGCACCCGACTTTCACAATGAAAATGGGTGCTCGTCAGTTATAAACGCTAGAAACGAAAAAACCCCGCCGAGTTGGCGAGGTTTTCTAATGTGGTAATTATGCACACTTGGGCGGAGAGTTCAATAAAGATGAGGTTTTTCTGTCGTAATTTCGCACAATTATTAGCTTCGGAAAATCGAAAATTAGCAAAAAGATTGGTTTATCTTGGTAAGCACTAAAGAATTCAAGTTAAATCACATTGAAAAGTTTACCGAGCAAACCAAAACAAAAAACACCGATCCAGCTCCACATACCCAGCGCATTAACCCACATGAATACTGTAAATTTCTTTGATTCAGTCGTTACTCTTTTACGAATGAATGGAAATTTGACCCAATAATCAAAACAACGACTACCTATCTCCCAAGATAGTTGATACTTAGGCCGCATATGCCCTTTATCGTCATAGTACTTACTAAGATCTTTTGCTAAATGTCGATCCATAGAAATAATATGCTTAAAACTACCTAGAGAGACCACTGAAACCATTATTACACCAGGCACAGACCAAACAACGGCATACCCGCCACAAATAGACGCAGGAATCATAATAAAAAGTTCCCACCAAGCAGCATTTGACATTTATTCAACCACCCATTCATAGATATCATAAACAAGATCACCGCCAGCTTTACCGACCGTTGACCCGCTAACACCACCAATAGCACCTCCAACAACAGCCCCCCCTATTGCTGCAATCGCTAGTACAGGAGCTGACACAGTCACACCAATAATTAAAGCAAAACCAGATACGGCTGCCGTAGCAATTCCAACTCCAGCTCCTCCTCCTTTAACTCCTCCGTACACTCCACCAATAAATCCACCTATCTCTCGAGTCGTCGTCTTACCACAATCTCCGGTACTATCTACTTTACATGCCTCATAAATATTACTCATACCGCTAGCAGCGCCGACCATTAAGCTGACATATCCTAAGCCTCTCGAAGCAGAGATACCTATCGCAATATTACCGATGCGTTTGCCAATATTTTTAACAAAACCAGTTTTTAAAATTTCATCAGCATTGTGTACGACGGACTTAGTAGAAAGCTTTAGATTGCGCTTAATTTGAGTGTAGACAGGAAGTTGAACGCTACGCTTGGACAGTATTGCAAATGATCCATCGAGTTTTTTAAATAACTCAGAACGGTCAGCAACGAATGAACCGTAATTAATACCACCTGTTCTACTAGCCATAGCGACTTGAGAAACATAGAGATGATTAATCTCTAACAGAACATTTTGAATATTCTTCAAGTTCTGTTCGACAAGTGCAGAAGTCGCACCGACGCCAGTAGCCACTTGAGCATAATAATCCGTTGGTAAACCATCATTACGGATCCTTTCATCCAGTTGATGAGCAAAGAGTTCAAAATGACGGTTAAGCGTTGAGACCTCTTCATCTAGAAGTTTGCCCAGCTCTACACTTGCTATCTTGGCTTCTTCTGTCCACTCATCGAGCAAACTTTGATCTTCAGGGGTTTCTGGTTTGGTTGTTGGTAACAGAATAATTTCACCCTGACGAACAGGCTCATTAAGATGAATATTGCACTGCTTAATATATTGCTTTTGGTCTTCTTCGGTTTCATCCGTAAACAAACTCGCCCACAGCGCCTCTTGTGACTGCGTCACAGGCGATTGCATCCAACCAAGTTCAAAAACCTGTGCTGCTTTTTCACGTTCAGCAATGACTCTTTCTCGGTTTTCTGCCCATCGCTCTTCATCGTTTGCAGTGTATTTCAATTCTTCCGAGCGTTCTCGACGTTGACGCGCTGCGCGTTCTGTTGTTGTTTCTTGTCTTTCTTCTGGAGCTACAGGAGCGGATTCATATCTCATGTATGTCGGCTTTACAGATAAATAAGAGGGATAATAACAACATTTTCAGTTATTTATCATCCTCAGAAAGGTGTATTACCTATTTAACTAATGAAATAGGCAATTTAACAAGTCAAACAAACACAGTGAAGGCCCAAATGATATTGGCTTTCACTGTGTTCGATAACTTTTTGTAGGGTATTTGGTTTAAAATTTTTTTGGGCAAATTCGTGTTACATGCACCGCCAGCACGGCTTTGGACAGAAATGAGCTAGCAAAGATGCTAGCTTTTAAACCAAAAAGCAATGTTAAGCAAATACTCGTAAGCGGTGACCATCTGGGTCTAATGCAACAAAGTTAACGCCATATACAGATTCTTCACGTTCTTGAGCAAATACTACACTCTGCTTTTTCCATTGCTCGAACAGGTTGTCTAGCTCGACGCGACTCGTTGCTGGGATAGAAAGCTCTATGCCGCCGCCTCGAACTTGGCTACTTGGTGTTAAAGCATCAGCTTGTTTAAGAGTAATCTTCACGTTTTCAGCAAACTCTACAACTGCGAAAGTTGGTGACAAAAGCTTTGGTTGGCACTCGAATACACTCTCATAAAAAGCCATGCTAAGTTGGACGTCTTCTACATAAAGAACAATAGAATCAATTGCTAACATAGTAATTACCCTCGTTTCATAAATTACGGAATCAAGTATATCCAAAAGTGCTGACAGTTTTTGTCAGTAAAGAATACGCTTATGTTTGATGCCCTCCAAGGCTTCCCATTCAGTGAGTAGAGCGTGACGAGAGCGCTTGTATTTCGAATCAAGTTGAGAAGTCGAGTGGATTCTATCAAGTCGGAAATTACGGAAGTCGTCTCGTGCTTCACACCATGCAACCAAAATAGAGTGTTGCTCAAACATACCTATGAGAATTGGCCACACAATCCTTTTGCTGATAGAGCCTTTGGCATCTTCGTAGACAATTTCAACTTTATGTTCTTTCTGAATCGTTGATTTCAACTCATTTAGAGAGATCATAAACTTCGGAGCGTTGAGAGTTGAAGCAACTCTAATGACGCTCTCAATATGTTTAGCTTCGTGATCGGTGGGTAACACTGCTGAGATTTTAGCAAGTGCGTTAATGGCTGCCTCGCTAAACTCTCCGTTAGCTTGCTTTGCTACCCATTCCGCTCCTAACCTGAGGGCTTCAAGCTCTTCTAAGCTAAACATCATTGGTGGTAAATCAAAGCTAGGTTTTAAGATATAACCAAGACCAGCTTCTCCTTCGATATCGGCACCTTGAGCTTGTAAAGTAGCAATATCACGATAGATAGTGCGCACACTTACATTAAGCTGACTAGCCAATTTCTCAGCGGATATTGGGTATTTATAGCGTCGTAGTAGCTGGAGAAGATCTAAAAGGCGTTGACTTCGAGACATTGTAGAACCCATAAAATATACAATAGGTATAATGTACTAAAAGAGGATCAACAGTTCATGTTATAAAAATATGCGTGCGAGACTTAGCAATAAAATTGTCTGCCGTCTTGACTCTCGAAACTCATAATGGGGCACTTTCGAGCTAGAAAGTGCCACGTGTAAAAATTCAACCTGAGAAGTTCTTGGACAAAAGTAAGTTACGGTTGAAGCTCTAACTTGTTCCTTGAACATTAGAAAAAGTATCTTGAGTCCTAAACGCTTGTTAGGTTTTTACTCAAATAGTTCACTAAACTTCTCTGAACTCCAGACTGAAACAACTGGCGAATCTGATACAACCGCTTTACTAAAACCATACTTTTCGCTTTTAGTAACGAAAGCTATTGGAGCGGTTCTATATAGTAAGGCTACTGAATTACCATCGGCCGACCATTGAAAGCTAAAATCTTGCTCTACTGTCTTCTCAATAACTGATGTTTTGGAAACCAGCCCTTCGTGTAATTGTGGCGGTTCCCCTGCTCTCATTTTCTGCTTCCAAGTTTCCTTGGCAACAGGTGCGTATTGTATGTACGCCACAGCATCTCTCTCTGGCTTTTGAGTTTGAGGCTTAGTTAAGTAAAGCATCCCAGACTCCTCAAACTCATCGAGAATTGCATAACGTTCGGACACTTCGTTGTATGAGCTTAAAAACAAACCCTCAGACATTACTACCCCTGACATCAACGTACACAAAATAAACAGTATTTTCTTCATGTGACTCCGAAAGCCTAACGAATGACATGGATTC